>NZ_JAWOAR010000221.1:0-9064 GCF_046498435.1 Longimonas sp.
CCGACGACCAAACGGCCTTTAGCAGGGCTTGTTTGGGCCGGGCGGTAGCTGTGCATGGGGCCAACAGGCGGTGCGCGGGGCGCTTTTAAACGGCGCCTCCTCAACTCGCTGTGCGATGATTCGTACGCGCCATGTGTCTACGTTTCATTTACCTTGCACGTTTTCATGCCTTCCTCTGTTGCTTGGACCGATGCCTACCTTGGCGTAGGGGCGAACCTGGGCGACCGCATTGCCCAGATCGACCAGGCGTTGGTCCGGTTGGATGCGCAGGCTGAGATATCGGTTGAGCGAGTGTCGTCGGCCTACGAGAGTGAGGCGCATCGGCGGCCCGGTCAGGAGGCGGTGCCTGCGTTCATCAACGGTGTGGTGCACATCCGCACTGGCCTGTCGGCTCACGCGCTGCTGCGTGCCACTCAGGCGCTGGAGGAGCAGGCCGGACGGTTGGCATCGGCCCCACGGTGGGCGCCGCGTCCGCTCGACATTGATCTGCTCATGGTGGGGGCCGAAACGGCGTGCACCGAGCGCCTTACGCTTCCGCATCCCCGCCTGCACGAACGACGGTTTGTGCTGATGCCCTGGGCCGAGCTGGCCCCGAACTTGTGGGTGCCGGACCCGTTCGACGCTACCGTTCAAAACTTGCTTCAGACCTGTTCCGATGCCCACGCCTTACATCGGCGGTCGGGGCCTCTGGCTCGCTCCTTGTTCTCTGCGTAAACGCTCCTGCTGCTCGTGTCTGTACCTGCGCTTCCCCCCGAATTGAATTATATCGTTATTGAAGGTGTAATCGGGGCCGGAAAGACGACGCTGGCCAAGCTCATGGCTGAGCGTTTCGAGGGGCGCCTGGTGCTGGAGCAGTTCGACGACAACCCGTTTCTGGAGCGTTTCTACGACAACCGTGAGCGCTGGGCCTTCCAAACCCAGCTGGCATTTCTGGCGAGCCGCTTTCGTCAGCAGAAGGAACTGGGGATGCGCGACCTCTTCCACGACCTCACCATTAGCGACTACGCGTTCGACAAAGACCGCATCTTTGCGCATCAGAACCTCTCGGGCGATGAGCTGCAGCTCTACGAAACGCTGTACGCGCACATGGAGCCTGCCACGCCCACGCCCGACCTGATTGTGTATTTGCAGTCTTCTACCGAGCGACTCATGCAGAATATTGCCAAGCGCGGGCGGCCGTACGAGGAAGATATGGATCCTGCCTACATTGAATCGCTGCACGAGGCGTATAACCATTACTTCTTTCACTACACGAAGAGTCCGCTTCTCATCGTCAACGCCACCGAGATCGATTTTGTGGAGCGTGAGGACGACCTGGATGCGCTCATCCGCCATATTACTACCGTAAATACACAGGGGACGACCTACGTTCGCCACCCGTAGCGTGGCCCGGGTCCGTTCCATTGCGAAGCACTGCCCCGTATGGAGTACGTCATTACGGCTATCATCATTTACTTCGTTTTGCAGGTTGTAGCCAACCTGGTGCGCATTTGGCGTGGCCGGGGGCGGCATCCTTCGGACGACTTTTTCGGGGCGTCGCGCCAAAATGGTCATCGCGAGGATCGCCTTGCGCGGCACGACCGCGAATCGCCCCGGTTCTGGGGGCGCGATGTCGAGGATGCATCGTGGGTCGATGTGAATGATGAGGAGCCCTCCGACGATGCGCCATAGCGGAAGACGCCAGAGTATATGCGACGCTGCTGGGCGGACGCAGGAGCGTCCTCTGCCCTATCGCACCGACGGAGACCGTCGGTGCCGGGTCCTGTGATTCATCTCAAAAAGTCACAGGAAAGGAGGGGGCCTGGATCTGTGTCCAGGACAAACAGGATGGAGGGGAA
Organism: Longimonas sp.; assembly: GCF_046498435.1. NCBI lineage: Bacteria > Pseudomonadati > Rhodothermota > Rhodothermia > Rhodothermales > Salisaetaceae > Longimonas > Longimonas sp. Next base: position 1,839 of record NZ_JAWOAR010000221.1, read on the forward strand.
AACCCATCTGAAACCAACCTTTCAGGATTGACAGAGCACTAAGTGACCTCAACAATGGTTTTGGGAATTGCCGGGTGGATTCCCCTCCATCCTACCTTTCCTCCTCGGTACGCGTTTAGCGACTTATAGCCGGGGATTGGTATTCCGACGGCTGTCGGAAGGACGTCCCGGGCGGTGTCTGGGCTAAGTTAGCGGGGCAGAGGGCCCGAAGGGTCATGCCTGTTGTGCCCCTGAACAGCCTGCGTCGCACGGCAGAGGGGCCGAAGGTCATGCTTTTTGTGCCATGCTTTGTGCCATGCTTTGTGCCATGCGACGAGCGTAAGCAGAGCCAACGGGGGACCGTTGGCTCCAGTCTATCTACCCCTCAGTCGCTGGCGCGACGGCTTCCCTCTTTACGGCTTCCCTCTTTACGGCTTTCTTCTTTACGGCTTTCTTCTTTAGGGGGAGCGATTAGGGGGATTGCTGCTTTACCTCACACCTCAACGTCATCCTGACCCACGACGCCCGTCGGGGGGAAGGATCTCAACGCCGCTCCTGCACGTGGGGCACGATCCTTCGGTGAAGAGCGCTGGACCCCGTAAGAGCGCTGGATCCCGGGCAGTTATAGAATCGCGCTCAACACGTATCAAGACAAAAGGGACACCCCGCCGGTAGACGCAGCACTACTGGTGTTAGCGCGGCCCAAATCGGAAGGTGATCACGGTCTGCGTGGCAACGGGCTCGCCGTTGTCTGTTGCTGGACGAAACTGGGCCCGGCGCACCGCCGTCAGGACCGCCTCTTCAAGTCCATAGCCGAGCGTATCAATGGACTGCTCGGTGCCCTCTGCATCGACCTGCCACCGGTTTCGGATGCGCGCTGATTCGACCTGTCCTTGTGGATTGACTTCAACCACCAGTTCAATACGAGCACGCACCTCTTCGCGCCGGGCGTGCTCGGTGTAGGTGGGTTGGGGAGCGCGGAGCAGACGTGCCTCCGTTGAGGGCTGCGTTCGTGCTGCCGCCTCTTCGGCTCTGCCGTCGCGGCGCTCGGCATCATCGCCAGGATCCGTGATATCGAGCGCCACATCGCTCCAGTCGATCTCTGCATCAACAAGTTCGTCTTCGGGCACCACCTCGGGCGGAAGCGGAGCCGGGGGCGGCGGCTGGCGGCGCACGTCCTGGTCGGTCGGCTGAATCTCTTCGAGCTGGATACGGTCGGAGGCCAGATCGCTGTACGAGGCGTGGGAAGCAGCCTCGGGCACCGGCCACCACCGCACCAGTCCCACGCAGAGCAGGAGGGCCGCCGCACCTGCTCCCAGCACACGCATCCGATACGTGCTCGATCCCCGCCACGATGTGTTGCGTCTGTTCATCTGTCGCTTCTGCCTGTATGCATCTTGGCCGTGCGGCTCACCGCTGTACGTATGGATTGGGGATCGCCGTTTCCCCGGTCGGCGTCTGGGTCAAGGCTGGGCATTGTGAGCCGCATCTCTCTTTACGGATCCATGTGGTGCGTTATTCCAAATCCAGTTGTAGGATTGCGGTATCGCCTCTTTAGCGCACCGGATGTACGTCGTCAGTCGGACTTCGGCCTCGTGTGAGGATGGAGGAATGGATGTTCTTCTCTTTCACCCATTCCCCTTTCCATCCCTCCATACACCAACGGAGCATACGGAGTTGGCGTTATTCCCCATGCGTCCTTCTGCCCCCACAAGATGCGTGGCCTCTGCTTCAGTGAACATCCTGCAAATCCATCTGAACAACTTGCGGAACGACGGTCTACCTGCTACGTTTGTCGATGGAAATTACTGATGACTCCCCTTATGCCTGCATCTGCGCCCCCTGACCGGCTCTTGTTGTTGTGGCATGCGCTGTCAACCCGACAGGGCAGCCGCCCTCCCCGTTTTGTTTACCTTTCCGTCATTGGCGGAAAGGTTTTTTTATGCGCTTATGCTGCGGAAGTCATCGCGTCTCTGTTCGTCTTTGCCTGCCCTCTGTAATCCTCCCCTTTGGCTATGCCAACCTCCCGAACTGCCACGCTTGCTCTCTCCGACGGAACGGTCGTGCCCGGCCGCGCCATCGGCCAGCGCGGTACCACGCGCGGCGAGCTATGCTTTAACACCAGCATGACTGGCTATCAGGAGATCCTCACCGATCCCTCCTACTACGGCCAGCTTGTGATGATGACCTACCCGCACATCGGCAACTATGGCACCACGCCCGCCGAAAACGAGTCGCACGCGCCCAAGGCGTCGGGCCTCATCGTGCGCTCGTGCACTAACACCCCGAGCGGACCACACGGCCGGTCGGCACTGGATGCGTACCTGGCGCAGCACGGTGTCGTTGGCATTACCGACATCGACACGCGAGCGCTCGTCCGCCAGATTCGCACCGATGGCGTGCTGAATGCGGTCATTGATAGCACCGGCCTCGACGCCGACACGCTCGTAGCCCGCGCCCGCAACTGCCCCGACATGGCCGGGCGCGCCTATGCGTCCAAGGTCACCACGCAGTATGCCTACACCTACAACCGCGACAATGGCCCCACGATCGTCGTCGTGGACTACGGTGCCAAGCGCACGCTGCTCGACGCGTTTGCCCAGCGCGGCTGCACGGTGCATGTGGTGCCCGCTGCCACGCCGCTCGACAAACTGCGCTCCTACGCACCCGACGCGCTCTTCCTGTCCAATGGACCGGGCGATCCACGTGCCATGCCCGAAGCAATCGAGCACGCTCGTACGTGCCTCAACGCAGACCTGCCCGTGCTTGGCATCTGCCTCGGACATCAACTCATGGCGCTGGCGCAGGGCATGGATGTCTACAAGATGCGCGTGGGCCATCGCGGTGCCAATCAGCCGGTCAAGAATCTGATGAGCGGACGCGTCGAAATTACCACGCAGAACCACGGCTTTGCGGTAGAGGCGGCGTCGATTCCCGATCAGGGCGCGGTCGTTACGCATCGCAACCTGAACGACGACACGATCGAGGGCTTGCGGTATCCCCAGCACAAGGCGTTCTCGCTGCAATACCATCCCGAGGCGTCGCCCGGGCCGCACGACAGCGATTATCTCTTCGACGCGTTCCTGGAGATGATTCCCGATTGCGCTCCCGCTCTTCGCACTGCCCGCCACGGTCTCGCCGTTGCGGGTTAATTTTTGGGGGTGGGTCAACGTGCTGTGATTGCTGCATAGGCACAAGCTATGTCCTCGTGGCCTCGTGAATACCCCTTGAAGTATGAGTTTGGCACACAGATCGCCGGGGATGCAAGCGATCCCCGGCTATGGATCCCCTTAGCCCGGGATCAGGAGCGCAGCGGATATCCCGGGCGGTGCCAGCAATTTCGAAAAGCCCCCACACCCTCAACCCGCGACATACGTACTCTCTGACGACCGCCTCCGAATCCCCCAATGCCTAAACGCACCGACATCGACACCATCTTGCTCATCGGCTCCGGCCCCATCGTCATTGGCCAGGCCTGCGAGTTCGACTACTCGGGCAGCCAGGCTGCGCAGGCGCTCATGGACGAGGGCTATCGCGTGGTGCTGGTGAACTCGAATCCGGCCACCATCATGACCGATCCCATGATGGCCGACGAGGTGTACCTGCAGCCGCTCACCGTCGAATCCATCACGCGCATCGTCGAAAAGGAACAGCCGGATGCGGTGCTGCCCACCATGGGCGGACAAACCGCGCTGAATCTGACCGAAGACGTCCAGAAAGCCGGCGTGTGGGCTGAGCATAGCGTGGAACTCATCGGCGTGGACCTGGATGCAGTGCAGCGCACCGAAGACCGCCAGCGCTTCCGCGACCTGATGGAAGAGGTGGGCCTGGATCAGGGGCGCAGTCAGACCGCGAAGACGGTAGACGAAGCCGCAGCCGTAACCCGTGATCTGGGTGGACTGCCGGTGGTCATTCGTCCGTCGTACACGCTGGGCGGCTCGGGCGGCGGCATTGTGCGCACCGAAGACGAATTCGAACGCATGGTATCGCGCGGACTGGAGATGAGTCCGGTGCACCAGGTGCTCATCGAGGAGTGCCTGTTCGGGTGGAAGGAGTACGAGCTGGAACTGCTCCGCGACGCCAACGAGAACGTCGTCATCATCTGCTCCATCGAAAACGTGAACCCGATGGGCGTGCACACGGGCGACTCGGTGACGGTGGCGCCGCAGCAGACCCTCACCGACCGCCAGTACCAGGCCATGCGCGACGCTGCGATCAAGGCGATGCGCTCTATTGGCACGTTTGCAGGGGGATGCAACATCCAGTTTGCGGTGGATCCGGAGACCGGGCGCATGATCGTAATCGAGATCAACCCCCGCGTGTCGCGCTCCTCGGCGCTGGCCTCGAAAGCAACGGGCTATCCCATCGCCAAAGTCGCGACGCGGCTGGCTGTGGGCTACACGCTGGACGAGCTGCCCAACGAAATCACCGGCACAAGCGCCTGCTTCGAGCCATCGATCGACTACGTGGTCACCAAGATTCCGCGCTTCAACTTCGACAAGTTCGAAGGCGTTGACGAAGCGCTCACCACGCAGATGAAGGCGGTGGGCGAGGTGTTGGCGCTCGGACGCACCTTCCCCGAGAGCCTGCAAAAGGCATGGCAGAGCCTGGAGATCGGCTACCACGGACTCGGCGCCGACCGTCCGGTGCCCGACCGCGACACCGTGCGCGAACGGCTGGAGCAGCCGTACTGGGATCAGCTTCTTCATGTGCGCCACGCGCTCTACCATGACGCCTCGGTCGAGGAGATTCACGGCGTCACCAAGATCGACCGGTGGTTCTTGCGCGAGATCGAATCGATCGTCGCCATGGAGCGGCAGATCGCCGCGCACACGCTCGACACACTCCCGAACGACTTGCTGCGTGAGGCCAAGCGTTACGGGTTTTCGGATGCGCAGCTTGCCTTCTTGCTTGCGGGCGACCTCGACGACGACACCGTCCGTGCGCATCGCAAAAAAGCAGATATTACGCCGTCGTTTCTGGTGGTGGACACCTGCGCCGGCGAGTTTCCTGCCGACACGCCGTACTACTACTCCAGCTACGACGCCGGCAACGAGCGCCCGGCCTCCGACCGCGACAAGGTGCTCATTCTGGGCAGCGGACCCAACCGCATCGGGCAAGGCATCGAGTTCGATTACGCCTGCGTGCACGGCGTGCGGGCTGCGCAAGCCATGGGCTACGAGGCGCTGATGCTCAACTGCAACCCCGAAACCGTCTCGACCGACTTCAACGTGGCCGACGGCCTCTTTGTGGAGCCGGTTTACTGGGAGCACATCATGAACGTGATCGACCACGAGCAGCCCGAGGGCGTGATCGTTCAGCTGGGCGGACAGACCGCGCTGAAGTACGCCAGGCGTTTCAAGGAGCACGGCATCCGCGTGCTGGGCACTGATCCCGTCGACATGGACCGCGCCGAAGATCGGGGTCATTTCTCCACGGTACTGAAAGAGCTTGACATCCCCTCGCCGCCGTACGGCATGGCGCACAGCGTCAACGAAGCCGTGCAGCGCGCATCCGACATCGGCTACCCGGTGCTGATTCGTCCGAGCTACGTGCTGGGTGGCGAGGGCATGCGCATTGCCCACACGCCTGCCGAAGTGAAGCGCCATGTCGCCTCCATCCTGCAGCGCACGCCCGACAACGCGATTCTGCTCGACCGCTTCCTGGAGGGCGGCATCGAAGTCGATGTGGACGCCATCTGCGACGGCACCGACGTGTGGATCAGCGGGATTCTGGAGCATGTGGAGCCCGCAGGGGTGCATTCGGGAGATTCGACGGCCGTGCTGCCCCCGCACAGTCTCCCCGCAGACGTGCAGGACACCATTCGCAATTATGTAGAGCAGTTGGCCCGCGCGCTACATGTTCGCGGTCTCCTGAACGTGCAGCTCGTGGTGCACAACGATACCGTCTACGTGATTGAAGCCAATCCGCGAGCCTCGCGTACCGTGCCATTTGTGGCGAAAGCCACCGGCGCGCCCGTCGCGGCCATTGCCACGCGCGTCATGCTGGGGGATACGCTGGCAAATCTGCGCAACGAAGGGCTTCTCGATTCGCATCTGACCGGCTACGCGCTGAAACGCCCCGTCTTTTCGTGGGACAAGTTTCCGGAAGTGAAGCAAGAAGTCGGCCCCGAAATGCGCTCCACTGGCGAGGCGATCGTCTTCACCGACGAGATGACAGAGGAGCACCTCGCCCAGCCCTATCCGATGCGGGCGATGAAGGTGGCGAGGTAGTGTGAGGACGTGGACCTGCAAGAACAGTGGCTACGGGAAGTAGCGGTAGATTTCTCTACGGTGCAGGCAGCGCACAAAGACGACGGTGTCTTGCTCAACGGCGATTCCGATTCGGTAGTCACCAACACGGATTCGGTACAATGCCTCGCCCCCACTGAGCTTCTTTACGCTTGGCAAATCCTGCAACGAACCGCTTGCCTCTACCTCTTCAATTTTCCCTCGGATGCGACCGCGCATCTCTCGATCCTTCTTCAGATTTTTCAGGTCGCGCTGGAAGCTTTTTCGGAACGCTGTTTTCATTCCTCATCTTTCAACATCTCAAAAATTTTCGATCGCTGGACGCGGTCCGTTTGCTGACCTTCGCGAATTGCTTCTGTAAGAGCAAAATCTTCCAGGACTTCCTCGAAGACCTCTCGAAAGAGATCCCGGCGTTCCGACAGGGTTTCGGAGAGCGCTTCTTTCAAAACCTGTTTCAGTGCATCGGGTGACAGATCAGTCGTACTCATCGGCATTTAGGTTGGTGATAACGAATGAGTGCTTGCAAACTGCTGGGGCACCCTGAGGGTTCAACTCAACTCCGTGCGATGGAAGTGAGCAGCCGTTTCTTCACGGCGTTGGTCATAGATCACTTGGCGGGTCGCATCAACGGACGTTCGAAAGTACGGGTTGGAGAGAGAACGTTCTGTAATCAGGTCTACGGGGCGCTTGAACAGATCCTCAAGCGCTTCGGCAAAATCCAGGTACCGGTCCGCGTATCCCGGTGATGTGTCGGCAAAGCGTACGATGAAGTCAAGATCGCTCGATCCACGATCAAAGGCATCGGACGTGACCGACCCGAACACCTCCAGCCGCTCCACACCATGCGTACGGCAGAGATCACGAAGCTCTGATTTGTGCTGTCGGATCGGTCCAGGCATCTGGTTACATTGAATCGATGAGTGCGGTCTACGCCGTGCTATGGCCGCTACAAGACGCGTCCCGTGGCATCACGTTTCCTCCCCATCAGCTTGACGC
>NZ_JAWOAR010000275.1:0-9139 GCF_046498435.1 Longimonas sp.
ATCGCTTTCAGTGTAGAGAGTAAACTTTCAGGCTAAATCAGGTAAAATGGGGCTTCGCATTTGAGGAGCCTTTTGTTATATTAAGAATATCAAGGCTAAACCGTTTTCAGCGATCTGTAGAAGTGAACGGTTCGTTTTCTTTCCCAGACTGCATGGATCATGTCCAACACATATCCGAATCCTCCGCTCAAAGAGGCGGTATGCACGTTTGATTTCGGTGACACTTCAGAATGGGATCCAACATATCAGGGGTTAATCTATGCTGACCTGAAGTCTTCCTACCCGACTCGAAAAACGGCAACCACGTATGGGGTTCGACAGAGAGAAGACGAGAAAAAACCCTTGGTTGTCGAAGAGCCGCGGACACGCCTGTTCAGTGAAGACGAAAACAAGCTTATACAGATCGGTGAGCACTACCTATCTGTTCACCGCTTAGCCCCATACGATTCGTGGAATGCATTCCACAAGCGAATCGTGGAAGCGTATCAAGCATATATTGAAGTTGTCGGATCTACTCGTATTGACCGAATCCGGCTTTCTTACGTTAATGGAATTACCCTTCGTTCGGAAGATACGCTAAACGACTTCCTCAAGATAAGCATTAACTACGACGAGCCTCTATCTGCAGGAAGCCATGTTTTCTTCGCGGGCGTTGCGAAGTCACCTAACGAAGGAGACGTTTTGAACGTAGAGCTCAGTAATTCACGGAATGATGCCCAGGCCGAGGCAGAAATAAAGCTTGGGATTACCTATGCAAGTCCGACACTATCCCCCAACACAGGAACTGTTAGCCAATGGATTGATGAAGCGCATGATGCAATTGAGGAGCGATTTGAATCGCTGATCACCAATACTCTTCGAGAACGGTTTCACTAAAACCCTACCAGTAAGGAATAAAGCGTATGGAAGTCACTAAAGGCTTTACAAAACCGGGTAAACGTCTCAGGTTTGCTGGGCAAGCGTCTCCCCGCATCCTACAGGACCGTTTTTGGCAGTCCTCTGAAGAATACACATCCTCGGAGTATCTGGTGTCGGAATATACGTCTTTTGGGGATTCGATATACGTGCAGGTAAGCAATCAGGTTGATGCACTTGCAGGCACGTATGAGATCCTCAACAAAGACGCATTGCAAGCCTGGGCGCAAACACATCCTAATGCGCTTCTGGCATTACAAACAGTCCCCAAGGTCATCGCCATGCATTTTGCAGACGCTGATTTGCGCCTTGAGGTGAAAAGTGATCCAGAGGAGCCAAGTCCTCCTAAGCTTTATGTGCGAATTATGACGCCCATGCCGATTTCAGACGCGGTCGATGCATTCATGCGCGTAAACGAAACACTGGCTCCGCGTCTACGGAAAGCATCAGATGGGGATATAGTGTTAACTTACGATGTGGTGTCCTCCTGAGACTAACGCTCATTTCATTTTGTCTCCATCTCTTATGGCATTTGACTGGCACGCATATCTGGATCTTGCTGAGCAACTCACAATGGATGGAGCAAGCAAAGAGGCCGAGGCCAAGAACCGGGCGGCAGTGAGTCGGGCCTACTACGCCGTGTACAACATAGCACGGGATCATGCACCTGCACACGTAACAGAACGTGGAGGCTCCTCACACCGCCATTTAATTGACTATTTTGACAACAGCGGATATCAGAGTATTTCCAACTTGCTGGAATCAATGCGCAACCGACGCAACGACGCTGATTACGAAGGCGACAAGTATAGCATGCATCCCGGACAGTGGAAGATGGCGGCTGAAACAGCTACAACAGAGGCGCGAAAGACCCTCACGAAAATAAGCAACGAGCTTCCATAGAGGTACGTCTGCAAAGGCTTTCCGAAGCCCTCTGCCCCAAACTATCCATGGCTGGAGACCGCTCGCATCCCCAGCGCATAAGAAGCCAACCCGCTCACGCTTTTCCCAGTGTCAGGGTAGATCCCGGCTCGGGGGCCGGGATGACTACGGTGAGAGGATACTTCCATTTCTGGACGCGCTGTAGGCACGCTCAATGCACGTAACTCCCCGCGTTCATGTCGATGGTGCAGCCGGTGGCGTGGTCGGCGTGGCCGGAGAGCAAGAGCGCGACCATCGGCGCCAGGTCTTCGGGCTCGGTGAGGTCGTTCAGCGCCAGGTCATCGCGCACGATGCCGGGGCCGTACTCGTCGATGAAGTCCTGCGCCATGTCGGTGTGGGTGAAGCCGGGCGCAATCGTGAAGGCTTTTACGTTGTCGGACCCGGCGCCGCGGGCGATGGAGCGCATGAGGGCCACGAGTCCGGCTTTGGAGGCAGCGTAGCTCATGTAGTCGAGCGTGTCGCCACGAAAAGCCGCCCGCGAGGCGATGCCCACGATGCGTCCGCTGCCCTCTGTGCGAAAGTGATCGAGTGCGTGGCGGCAGAGCAGTTCGGGGGCGCGCAGGTTTACCTGCATGGTATCCTGCCAGTCGGCGTGCCAGGTGGCGGTGTCGGCATCCAGCGGCATGTGGCGGGCTACGCCGGCGTTGAGCACGAGTCCATCGACGCGCCCGTACGTGGCGGCGACGGCGTCGAAGAGCGCGTCGGTGGCGTCGAGGTCGGTGAGGTCGGCCTGGAAGAGGTGGGCCTCGGGGCCGCAGGCGTTGGCCACCTCCAGCGCGGCATCGGCGCTGCGCCCGTAGTGCACGGCTACGGCCGCCCCGGCGCGAGCGCACGTTTCTGCGATGGCTTTTCCGATGCCGCGACTGGCGCCGGTTACGAGAACGGTTTGTCCGGAAAGGTCGAGCATAGGGGGATGCGTGGGGGGCGTCTACAAAGCGAACGAGTCAACGCATCCAACAAACTGATTCTACCGGTGAGGTGCAACTGCTGCGCTACGCTGTATGCCGGTCGCGCAGCCGGTATCCGCCGTAGCCGAGTCCAGCCAGGAGCAGGTAGACGATGCCGGGGAGGGGGATGGGGGTCTCGTTATTTCCGCAGGATTTATTCTCGTCTCTGCACTGAAGCTTACCGTTATCCTGCTGACAGCAGACTTCGTCCGACCCACACTCCGAGCAACTATTGACCCTTCTGTTCATCATCGGCCCGTCCCCCACACGCTCAGCAGATCCTTTGTCACTGTCGCTTTCACCACCACTATTCTCATCATCAGAGTCATAGAAATCGCGAGCCCAGTCGGAGTCGCCGTAGGAGCGGTCGTCCTGTTCAACGCCCCACGGATCGCGGGTATTCCAGGGATCGTCGGTATTCCCTGCGTTGCGGTCCTCGTCTTGTTGGGGCGTGCCCCAGGTGCCGTAGGGGGATTCCTCGTCTTGCTGTTCCTCGGGCGTCTCAAACGGCAGGGCAATCGCATCAATCATTCCGACCTGCGAAAGAAGCGTTCAAAGGCTGATTTCGAGATCGCGCAGGAAAAACCTTATAGACGCAAATGCCTTGTATAGAGCCTCTGAACGGTTCGCGATTACTCATGCGATTGCCCTGTCTCAAACGGGTTGGTCCAGGCGGACTGGGCGGTGCCGGTCTGCGGAAGTCCAACAAGCAGACTCAGAAAGAAAAGCGCAAGATACGGAGCTTTCAGATATCGTGATAACATAGATGTTGCACTGATAGTCATAGAATAGCGGGCATAGCTTGGCTGTTTAGAGAGGGAGCCTGTCTTTTTAGGCATACACATATAGTAGTGGTATATCCTCCTAAGGATTCCTTCCCCGCTTACGTATGCCGCACATCGGGAGTTAATATTTGTTAAGATAATACATAAAAGTCAGAATAGCCTAACTGTTCGCATTAAAACCCGACGACAAAATCAAGATGGGTAGATACGCAGCTTTCTGTGTAAAAGACACACGTTGTGGAGTGTGGTGAGTCGGTATTTACTAAGGATAATCAGGATATGTCCACTTGCGTTCTATGTGCAACCACATGCACGATGCATGCCAGTGGAGAGCATGTCTTGAGCAGGAGCCTCATGGTAGTTTACGTAATCTTGCCCGTACGGCCTATGCGGCGTATCTACCCAGCGTCTTTTGTGGCATCCACGACACACAGCCGGGGCGTTGCCTCAAAAGACTACTTGCCCGACGGGTCATAGGTAATATCGCCCGGATCCAGATCGACCAGCTCCATGCTGCGGTTCCAGAGCTCGGCGGCGGCTTTTTCGTCGAAGGCGGCAATGGAGGGTGTGGTGCGGTCGGTGCCGTCAAAATAAGCGCCGGTTACGTCTTTGACCTCGTCGGAGGTAGCGAGGTGGAGCGGCCCCTCGGCCCCGGTTTCGGGCGAGCGAAAGAACCACTTTAGGCGGCGCACCAGCCACGAAAGCACGCCGGGCCCGCGCCAGATGTTGGTGGCCACCACCCCCGGATGCACGCAGTTCACCATAACACCGGTCGAATCCAGGCGGCGGGCTAGTTCATTCGTAAACAGCACCAGCGCCAGCTTCGACTGCATGTAGGCAGTGATGCCGGCATCGCCTTTCGTCATCGCATCGGGATTAAAATTGATAGCCCCCCGATGTGCATCAGAACCGACGTTTACGATGCGGGCCTCGCCCCTGGTCTGTGCTGTTCTAATGAGAAGCGGGAGCAGCAGATGTGAAAGCAGAAACGGGGCCAGGTAGTTGACTGCAAAGGTTTCCTCGATGCCTTCGGGATTGGTTTCGCGCGTTTCCTTGAGCACCCCCGCGTTGTTAATCAGCACATCGAGCCGATCGTGTTCATCTTTCAACGCCGTTGCCGCGTTGCGGAGGGCATCAAAATTGGTAAGGTCGGCCCCAACAGTGCTGGTAGCACTTGCGTGCGCATCTTCGCGGATCTCAGCTTCGGTCTCCTGGGCCACGGCCTGCGTGCGGCACCACAAGATGACATGGTAGCCGCGTTGAAGGAGGCCGCGGGCAGTGGCTTTGCCGATACCTGAACTGGCTCCGGTAACGAGAGCAACAGGCGTATCCATAACGAACCAGACAGGAGGAGAAGGAGCGGGTTACGCTTTGAGCGTCATCGCAGCGCGAAACGCATTCACGTTTTCGGCCACGGCATTCGATCCGCCAAAGATGGCGCTGCCGGCCACAAGCACATCGGCACCGGCCTGTACGAGGCTCTTCGCATTCGTGGGCTTCACGCCGCCATCCACCTGCAGGTAGGCATCCGACCCAATGGCGTTAAGCTGGCGGCGTAGCGTTCGGATGCGCGGGGTGCTCCGGTCAATGAACTGCTGCCCGCTAAACCCCGGGTTGACCGACATCACCAGCACCAGGTCAACCAGCGGCAGCACAGCATCGAGCGCAGCGAGGGGCGTCCCCGGATTCAGGGCCACCCCTGCCTGCATTCCCGCCTGGTTGATCTGCTGAATGACGCGATGCAGGTGTGTGCAGGCTTCCACATGAACAGTGCACACATCGGCTCCGGCCTGCGCAAACGTGTTGATGAAGCGGCCCGGATCGTCGATCATCAGATGCACATCAAGCGCGGCCTCATGCGCATCAGCAATCGGACGCATGGCCTGCACAATGCCCGGACCAATCGTCAGGTTGGGGACAAACTGGCCGTCCATGACGTCAAGGTGCAGCCAGTTGGCCCCTGCATCGAGTGCATCATTGGCTTGTGTATGAAGATGACCATAGTCGGCAGCGATAATGGAGGGCGCAATCAGGGCCATGGCGCAGCAGGTAGAGCAGGTGAAGGCAAGGACATACAAAGGCGTACATGAGCGGGGCACGCAGGGGGACGGGCAGGGTTCGCTATCTTTCCGTGAACCTGCGGGGGGCCTGCCTGCACGGAGGAACGCGCATCGTTATACTTACGGCAACACGACAGTACGCTGCTTCCTTAACCTTATTGCATATGTCTTTGTTTTCTCGGATCGCCACACGCACATCGCTCTCGCCCGATGCGCTGGTGTCTGTGCTTGCATCGCTTGCCGCAGGGGCCCTGGTTGCGCTTATGGTGCGCCTTAACGCCACGCTGGGCGTGCACATGGGCGTCGTTGCATCGAGCTGGATCGTGCACATAGCAGGTACGCTTTTTGGCGCGCTGCTCTGGGGCGCACGCGTTGTGCTGGACCCGGGTCGTTTGCACGCGGTCGACTGGCACCGCATTCCCTGGTATGCGTGGACAGGCGGCGTGCTGGGGGTAGCCATTGTGGCGCTGGCGAACGTGGTCGTGCCCGTGTTGGGGCTCGCGCTTACGCTGAGTGTGGTCATTGCCACAAGCCTTACCGTATCCGCTGTGGCAGATCACTTCGGCTGGTTCGGCCTTCCGGTGCAGCGCATGTCGTGGCGCCGCGCACTGGGCATCGTGTGCATCGTTGCAGGCGTGGTGTGCGTCACACTCGGATAAGGGATTCCCCCTTTCAGGAAGATCCAGCGGGAGGCCGAGCGCCTCGTGCATCCCCAACCAACTACCAACTCCCAAAAAGTACGCGCCGTATGGTCTGGATGCTCTTGCTTACTGTCGTTAACGGCTTGTGCGAGGCCAGCAGCCGCCTGGCCAATGCCGTGCTATCAATGACCACCGGCGCGCTGCTGGGATCTGGCATTAACCACCTGGTTGGCAGCCTTACCGCAAGCGTGCTGGTGGCGTTCGGCGTAGGCGTAACGGCGTGGGGCGTGCCCAACCTGGCCTGGTTCTATTTTACAGGCGGATGCATGGGCGTCCTGGTCGTAGCCGCCAACAACTACGCCGTGCCCCGTATTGGGGCCGTGCTGTGCAGCATGCTGCTCGTAGCCGCTCAGCTTATTGGCTCAGCGATACTCGACCACTACGGCGCACTGGGCGGCGTGGCCGTCCCTCTTAGTCCGCTGCGCCTGTTGGGCCTGACGCTGCTGCTGGGCGGTGCGTTGCTCACATTGCAGGGGCGACAGAAGCAGCAGGCGGATGCGTAGGGCGTTGCTCCGCCGGCAGCGATGCCTCATCTCCCCCAGCCAACTTACGCATTCCACAGATTCGCCATCGTGTAGGGACTGTCGCCTATTGTCCAGGCGCTGCCATCTACGTAGCGGCATCCACGGTCGAGCTTGGCAATCACCTGCATATCGGTCTCCGTCAGCTCCACCTTAGCAGCAGCCAGGTTCTCCTTGATATGGTTCTCACTCACCGACTTCGGAATCACCGCTGTGCCTCGGTGAAGGCCCCAGCTAATGAGCACCTGCGCCGGAGTGGCATCGTGCTCGTTCGCAATGGAGGCGATGGTCTCGTCCTCCAGCAGAATGGGCTCGTCGTCAGATTTCATGGCATCGGGACGATCCATCGACCCGAGCGGCGAATAGGCGGTGAGGTGGACATCATTTGCGTGGGCAAAGCTGAGCATCTCGGTCTGTTGCAGATACGGATGCAGCTCAATCTGATTCATCTCGGGGGCATAGCGCTCCGCATCTGCCAGCAGCGATCGCAGCTTGGGAATGCTAAAGTTGGACACTCCGATGTGGCGCGCCAGCCCGTCATCCACAAGGTCTTCCATGGCGGACCAGGTTTCGGCAAGCGGCTGCTCCTGCAGGCTGATGAGATCGTTGGGCGACTGCGGCATGCCTACGCCCGGCTTCTGCGCCACCGGCCAGTGGATCAAGTACAGGTCGATGGTGTCGAGTTGCAGGTCGCTAAGCGTTTCGTGTAGCGCCGGACGCACATTTTCGGGCGCGTGGGCATCATTCCAGAGCTTGGACGTCACCCAGATGTCTTCGCGATCTACCACGCCGCGCTCGAACGACTCGGTGAGCGCCCGCCCGACTTCGGCTTCGTTACCATAGATGAGCGCACAGTCGATGTGGCGGTACCCGGCTTGCAGCGCGATCTTGACAGCGTCATACACATCGCCGGGCGCCGACTTCCAGGTACCCAGTCCAAGAATGGGCATCTCGTCGCCGTTGCGGAAGGAGAGGGTTTCCATAGTGTCGAGAGCGTTAAGGAGAGAAACAGCGTGTGATGCCAGGTGTCCGTAGCTTGCGTTGCAACAGGGAGTTCCTTGTACGCCAGCGTGTCAGATGATTGTAACGACATGCCGCTACCTTGCTAATTTTTGCCTAATGCTCTGTCACACGTGATTCATAGGGTAATGCACGAACTCCTATTTTATAGTCATCCAGATCCTGAATCGAGTTCAGGACAGGCCAGGCGCCCCTGGCGCCGCTGATCCGGGATCTTTTGTGACCTTCCATGACAATCATTCGCCTAAGCTACCGAAACTTTGACCTGTGACCCAGCACTAAGAACCGGACAGAAATGAGTGGTCGGAATCCCTGCGTGGATCCTGAATCAAGTTCAGGATGACGTTTCGGGAGGCGGTGCTGGCGCGGTTGTTCAGGGGCACCACAGGCATGACTCTTCAGGTCCCTTCGCCCTGTCTTCAGGGCAATCGCATCTAATTTTTCATCCCGCCTGATCGTCGCTGAAGGACGTTTTCATTGACAGATGGTCCCAGATCAAACCGATCCAGAATCAGTGATTCCCCCCGAGAGCCTGTGAAGGCCGGTTCCCGGATTTTAATGCGATTGCCCTGACTTCACGAGAAGGCACAGGACTGCTGTCACTTGGGCCCGGTACTGAAGTTCAGGGTGCCCCCTCAAAACATGTACATTGAACTATCGCATTTGGTATTAGAACAGATCTCGCTCAAGGCCACTCAACTGGGAAGGTCACCGTAACGCTTCGACCGGATCAAATATAATATCCTGATTGGGAATAGAAATCGATTCCTAAGTACCTCTTTTTTGATCTTTTATGCAGTCCAAGGCACTGTCAGGAAGCCGATAAGGACAATTTCCGTCTTGCTCCTTTACCTTAAACTCGTGCATCAATTTAAGAAGACAAGAACGTTTGTTCACAAATTGTGACCACTGTGTCATTTCGACCACGTGCCAGCATCATAGGCTGAATAGAGATGCACGAGCCAACCCATAGTACCAAACGAAAAGCCCCATACGACTCCTGCAAGTACAAAGTGGATAACAGCAGCAGCGGGGCGCCCTTGAGCGAGTTGGCCAAGACCTGCTATGAGAAAACTGGCCAGTCCTGCGAGGACATTTTTTGTTAACCCTCCGCTGCTATTGCCTTCTGAGTGCGACTTTTCCCTCCCAATATTTCGCTGGTTCTGGGGTGTACTTCCGGATGACGGACTCGGTGTAGATTGGTTTTCTCTCGCAATGCGCCTCAAAGTTGGCGAGACGTGCCCGTTT
>NZ_JAWOAR010000191.1:0-6966 GCF_046498435.1 Longimonas sp.
GCCCCCTCGACCATCTACCGCAAGCGGGAGCAATGGGAAAAACGCTGACGGGGTCAGGATGCGCAGTGTACTGATTACCGGATGCAGTTCTGGCATTGGTTATCATGCGGCGCACGCGTTGGCGAAGCGCAATTGGCATGTGCTGGCCACCTGCCGCAACCCCGATGATTGCGTGCGCCTGCAGGCCGAAGGGCTGGACAGCTTTCTCCTGGACCTGAATGATGCAGCCAGCATCCAGCAAGCGGTGCAAGAAACCCTGACGCGCACTGGCGGCAGGCTGGACGCGCTGTTCAACAACGGGGCCTTCGCGCTGCCCGGCGCGGTCGAAGACCTGCCCACCGATGGACTGCGCGCTGTATTCGAAACGAACCTGTTCGGCTGGCATGAGCTGACCCGCGCCGTGCTGCCGGTGATGCGCGCGCAAGGGCATGGGCGGATCGTGCAGAACTCATCCGTGCTTGGGCTGGCCGCGCTGAAATGGCGCGGGGCCTATGTGGCCAGCAAATTTGCGCTTGAAGGGCTGACCGATGTGATGCGGCTGGAACTGGCCGGGACCGGGATTGACGTGGTGCTGATCGAACCCGGCCCCATCACATCGCGCATTCGCGAAAATTCGATCCCGCATTTCGAGCGGTGGATCAACTGGCAGGCCAGCGCCCGCGCCGATGACTACCGCGACACGCTTCTGGCGCGCTTGTACGAAAAATCCGGGCCGGACTTTTTCGAATTGCCGCCGGACGCCGTGACCAAACGGCTGATCCATGCGCTGGAATCGCGCCGCCCGCGCGCCCGTTACCCGGTTACAACGCCCACTTACCTGCTGGGCGGTCTGCGCCGCATCCTGCCCACGCGGGTGTTGGACATGATCCTGCAACGGTTATAGACCAACTGGCACGATTAGGGGTCGCAACATGGCCCGGACGGATTAAGTTCCGCGACACGACGACAGGACAGGGGACAGATGATGCTGGCAAGCGATCCACTTTTCATAGCCGCGGCGATTGCCTGCATGGAGGGATGGACGGGTGAACGGGCGAAAGAGAAGAACGACGATCCGTCTATTCGTCCGCCCATCCGGTGCGCAGTAGTGCCCTGCCACAGGTCAATGGTTGGGTAACAAGATCTCGCGTTCGCATGCTGTCATCTTGAGCGGAGCGAAGCGGAGTCGGACACGAGCGCAGCGACTGACGAACGCAGTGAGTAAAGATCTCCCCCGAGGTTGGCAGGGCCTCTGTCCCGCCGTATCTTCTGAACGACGAGGAGATGTTTCGACGCGCTTCGCACCGACCCCTGTCGGGTATCTGTTTAGCGGCTTATAGCCTGGGACACGTGCAGCGCCGATAGCATTCGTTCCAAAGATCGCCGGGGACGCAAGCGGTCCCCGGCTATGGACCCCTTAGCCCGGGATCAGGAGCGAAGCGGATATCCCGGGCGGTGCTTGAAACCCGCTAAACAGGTACCCTGTCGGCCCTCCGCTTGCTCAACATGACAATTCGTTAGAGAGAACGGACCTGGGCGCGCATCCCTTACACACTGCAACAATCACCTGTGACACAACTGTAGCGAAGCGACACCAAAATCCTGCAACCGGATTTCGTATAACAACGCCACCCTCTGCATCCACCCAAACGACCCATGCGCCTCCCGATGTACCGGTCCCGCGCTGCACTCGGTTTTGTGAGATACGTCGGTTTGCTGCTCCTGGGGCTGTGTATTGTGCATCTGGTGGGGGGATGCGCCAACCCGGTGGCCCCTTCGGGCGGACCCGGCAACACCGAACCGGCCGTCCTTGTGGAGAGCGCGCCCGCTGGCGAAGATACGAACGTGGCTCGTGATACTGAAATCGAGTTGCAGTTCGATAAGTACGTAAACCGAAGCGCCATGGAGCAGGCATTCTCTATGACGCCCGAGCCGGAGCGACGCCCTGAGTTCAGTTTCGGTGGACAGTCGGTTACGGTGTCGTTTCCGGAGCCGCTGCAAGACAGCACCACCTATATCGTATCGCTCAACACCGATCTTCGCACCGAGCGGGGCAATGTGGAGCTGGATTCGCCCATCACGTTCGCATTCTCAACGGGCGATCGCATCGACCAGGGCGAGTTGAGCGGACGCGTGGTCGAACCGCGGTGGGGCGAGCCGGAGCAGGGGGTGGATGTGTTCGCGTACGCCCTACCTCCCGAAGCCTCCGCTCCCCCCGATACACTGCCCGAGGCGCCCGACTTCCGCACGCAAACCGACAGCGACGGCCAGTTTGCCTTCCAGAACATCCGAGAGGAGCCGTACTACGTCATTGCCGTGCGCGATAACAACCGCAACCGCGCGCCCGATGCCAACGAGGCGTATGCCGTGCCGCCGGTGCCGCACCTTGACGCTGCCGAAGGCGCTGCCATGCCCGAAACGCCCTGGCTCCTCACCGAGCCGCGTCCCGACCCGCCCGAAGCCGTGCGTGTACGCCCGCGCACCGTGCAGCGGCAGACCGTGCGCTTTAGCGAGCCCATCGCCTGGCAAGACCGCACGCCCGAGGCATGGACGCTGGTGGATTCGACCGCGCAGGATACGATAGATGTGGCCTCGGTGTACACGACGAACGATACGCCGTACGAGGTCGCCGTCGTGGCCGAACAGGCGCTACGTGCCGAGGCGGTGCATCGGCTGACGGTGCCCGCGCAGGCGCTGGCGGACTCGCTGGGCCGTGCCGTGCCCGATACCACGTTGGGCTTCACGCCATCAACCGAGGAGGACGACGCTGAACTCGAATTCGTCGGCTTTCGGCCCAGCCGCTCGGGGGGCGAGGAAGGACGTCCGCTTACACAGACCGAAGCTCCCATGCTTCGCACCACGCGTCCTCCCGACAGCGGCGTGTGGAACGACCGCATCACAGCGACCGATACCACCGGAACCGAGCGCACAATCACGCCCGAAAGCGCCGACGGGCTGCGTCATCGCCTCACGTTCGAGCCGCCGCTCACGCCCGAGATGCCCGTCGACGTGCGCATTGCCGAAGGCGTGTTTGCCAACGAAGACACCGTGCGCACGCAGCGCTATCGCCGTCTCGTGCGCGATGAGGTGGGCGAGATTGAGGTGCCAGTAACGTATGAGCGCCGCCTGTGGAATCCGACCGATACCACCGATACGACGTCCACCGAGGCGGAAACCTTCGACTCCATCACACGGGGCCGCGCCCTGCCCGACTCGCTCCTCGATGCGCTGCCGCCCCTGCCGTCCGAAACGACCATTGCAGATTCGGTAGCCACGCCCATTGCCGATGCTGCCGAAACAACCGCGGCTGCGCTGCCGGGCGTGCTCGTGCTCGAAATGCACGACACATCGAGCGAGGAATGGCCCACCCGCCGCGTCCGTACCGACACCACCGGCACCGTGCGGTTTGAGCGCGTGCCCGAAGGCACCTACCGCTTTCGCCTGTGGCGCGATCGCGAGGACACCGGACGCTGGTCGCCCGGCCAGCTGGCGCCGTATCGCCCGGCCGATCCCATCGTGTGGAGCGAATCGACCGTGGAGGGCCGCGCGCGCTGGACCAACGTGCTCGAAACCCCGCTCCCGCTTCTTGAACTAACTACCGACTGATTATGCCCGAATCGACCCAGGCGCGTCCGCTCCTCACTGCTGCTGCCATGCGCGCGGCCGATGCCTACACCATCGAGACGCTCGGCATCCCGGGACGCGTGCTCATGGAGACCGCCGGGCAGCGCGCCGTGCAGATCATTGCCGAGCGCTACGGTCCGGTGGCGGGGCAGCCGGTTGCCATTGCGTGCGGCAAAGGCAACAACGGCGGCGATGGACTGGTCGTGGCCCGTGCGCTGCTTGATCGGGGCGCGCAGGTGCACGTGCTCTCGCCCATCCCTGCCTCGGGGTATTCGGGAGATGCGAAGGGGAACGCCCAGGTGCTTCATCAGCTTGCGGATGCGTACGGCTCAGCGCTCCGGTGGACGGTCGTCGACACGCCTGAGGCCCTGCCTGGTACCGACGAATTGAACCCATCCGTGTGGGTTGATGCGCTGCTCGGTACGGGGCTCTCGGATGCACCCCGCGAGCCGCTGGCCACGCTCATCCGCCACATGAATGCGCACGCCGCGCCCACTGTGGCGCTCGATGTGCCCTCGGGACTCAACAGCGATACGGGACAGGCGCATCCGCCTACGGTGCAGGCCGACACCACAGCCACGTTTGGGGCGGAGAAGGTCGGGCTGCGTGTGGGAGCGGGACCGGAGCAGGCAGGTACCATTCGGGCCGTGCGCATCGGCATTCCGCAGCATGTGCTGCACAAGCACGTCCGCGAGCCGGGCTGTGCCCTGGGCACGACCGATGCCTACGTGCAGGCGCAATGGCCCGAGCGCACCCGGCAGTCGCACAAGTACAACGTGGGCATGGCGCTTGTAGTGGGCGGCAGCACGCCCTATGCCGGAGCCCCGGCGATGGCGGCACGGGCGGCGGTACGGAGCGGAGCCGGGTACGTGGCATGCGCGGTGCCCGCATCCATCCAGGAAACCGTAGCCGGGCACTCGTCTGCGTTCCCGGTACACGCCTGGCCCAACCGACTGAGCGATGCCGCCGATGTGCTTCAGCAGCCGTTGGGTAAGGCGCGCACACTGCTCATCGGACCCGGGCTCGATCCCGAAACAGCCGCGCCGGTGGTTCACGGCCTGCTCGATGCATTCGACGGACCCGTCGTGCTGGATGCGGGGGCACTGCACGTGGTTAAAGAGCGGCTCGCTTCAAAGGGCGCAGCGCCTGCACCGTGGATACTGACCCCGCATGAGGGCGAGTTCGCTCGGCTTGCTGGGACGAAGCCCGCCGACCTTGACGCTCCCTCTCGCATCCACCTAACTCAACAGTATGCTGCGGAATGGGGCGTTACGCTGCTGCTGAAAGGCTACCCGAGCGTAGTGGCGAATCCGGAGGGACGCACGTTTGTAGGCTTGGCGGGCGGTCCGGCACTGGCTACGGCGGGCACGGGCGATGCATTGGCCGGGCTCATTGCCGGATTTTCCGCACAGGGTTTGCCTCCGGTAGATGCCGCGGCCTGTGCCATGCACCTGGGTGGACGTGCCGCCGAATACGTGGCCGCGCAGCAAGATGCCCGCACGCTCACGCCGCTCGACCTCATTGAGGCATGTCCGCACGCGCTGGATGCGCCTTCTTCTCACGCTGCATAAGTACGTCATGGCCACTTTACTGCGCACGTTCCGCCGCCCCAACGTACAGGCGCTGCTCTGGACGCTCGGCATTCTCGTTGCGGTTACGGTGCCGGCCTCAACGGTGCCCACCGGGCCGCCCGACATCGGCATCGACAAGGTGGCGCATCTCATTATGTTTGCAGGGTTTGGCGTGCTCTGGATGTATGCGCTCACATCCTGGTCACGATCTCGTGCGCTGTGGATTGTGGGCGGTGCAGGACTGGCGCTGGCCGTGGGGAGCGAGCTGTTCCAGCACACTGTTTTGGCGACGCGCCAGGGCAGTTTCTACGACGGTGTAGCGAACGTGCTCGGACTGGCGCTGGGCATGATGTGGGCCGTGTGGCGTCCGGTGCGGTCGGATGCTGAGGCGAAGCCTTCATGACGGCGCAGGTGCCCACGTACTTGGGAGCAGCGCCTTCGGCACGCGAATGGCCGCCGGTACGCGGTGCGAGGCGCGGAGCCAGCGGGGCAGTTTGCGCGCAATGAGCGGCGCGGTGAGCAGGCCCTTCGAGCCGAGTCCCAGAACCACCCACGTGCGCGGGTGCTGGTACGGCCCCACCAGCGGCAGATTGGTAGGGTTGTGCTTCACACGCACCCCCACAGCCACCGACTCCACCTGCGCATTGCGAAGGGCCGGGAGCATCGTTTGCGTTTTTTGGAGGATGCGCTGGGTTTCCGCCTCCGACGGCTGCAAGTCCTCAAACTCGTGTTCATAGGAGCTGCCGAGCACAAATGTGTCGTGGTCCGGCACGATGTATCCGCGTCCTGAAATGGGAGGCAGCCCCGAGGGCGCGTCGCGGAGGCGCACGGTGAGGGTCTGTCCTTTGATGCCGTGCAGATCGAGTGGGTCCAGGGCGGGAAGCGAAGGGTAGCCCTGTCCCACGCAGCAGAGCAGGTAGTCGTAGCGCTGCGTGGAGCGCGAACCGCCCGATTCGGTGTGCACGTCCACGCCATCGTCGTGCGGCGTCCAGTCCGTCAGGCGGGTATGGGGCGTGTAGGTGGCGCCGTGGGTGCGAGCGCGGACCAGCGCTGCGCGCACGAGGGCAGGCACATCCACCGCGCCGCCACGGGGCAGCCAGAGCGCGCCATCGTGGGCCTGCACCTGTGGATAGCGCTCAGCGAGCGCATCGGCGGTCCACCACGAGCACCAGCGCGGATGCTCGGAGGCGGCGTCCTTAAAGAAGCGCACCTGCTTCGGCTCGGTGGTGGGGCGCAGCACGCCGCCGCTGTCGAACGCAGACGTAGCCCGAGCCCGAGCCACGGTTTCGGTGAGCGCACCCCACGCCTCCGCCGCCCGCCACGTCAGCTTCGCGCGCCGCCCCATGAGCGGGTTCGCCAGCCCGGCTGCCGCGCCCGACGCCCCCGAGGCCGCCTCTTTGGCATCAATGACATGCACGTCGTACGTATCCGACAGATAGAGCGCGGCGCACGCACCAGCGAGTCCGGCACCGGCAATGCAAACGGAGGGGCGAGCCATGCGTATATGGGGTTATGAGCGGGAACGGTGATACATCAACCGGGCTCGCGCGGCAGGCGATCCGCCGCATCGTCATTGCATTAGGAATTACGGCCTCTCTTGTATGGATTCTGACAGTACAGATACGCTCGCAGCGCAGTGGAAAGTCGCAACCAGAACGGTGCTCGGCGTGCTCGTGCTGAGCCTGGGCCTGGCGACTACCGCCGGTGCGCAGGAAACGCAGCGCTCGTCCGCTGACCGTGCCGACGCGGCGCCTGATATGCTACGCCACATCAACGAAGCGCGCAGCAGCGA
>NZ_JAWOAR010000027.1:0-17103 GCF_046498435.1 Longimonas sp.
CACAGCAATAGTGTCGTGTCACAGGTCAATCTTAGGGTAGTAACGCACCTCTCTTACATGCTGTCATCTTGAGCGAAGCGGCTCCGCCAAGGAGGCGCGGAGTCCTGACACGAGCGAAGCGACTGATGAACGCAGTGAATAAAGATCTCCCCCGAGGTTGGCAGGGCCTCTGTCCCACCGTATCTTCTGAACACCAAGGAGATGGTTCGACTGCGCTCACCATGACAGGCTTCGTGGGGGGATGATGCCAGGGTAACCATCAACATGAGGGTTGACACAGCAATAGCTAATGCCGATAGTCAATGCGTGGCAGATGCATCGCGTGCCTCGTGCCTGAAAGGACGCAGCGTGCATGCGTAACAATGCCGTGGGAAGCACAGGCTGCTCCTCCTTAAGCGAAACTTGACGGTGGCTCATGATGTGAAGAGAGCATCCGTCTTCCGTTTTGCGCTGCTGCCTTATCTTCCTCCGCTATGGCCCGCCTGTCTCGGCGTATTGCCCGGCTCTACGACGCCATCGAAGCGTTTTGGGAGCACCACGTGACGCAGCAGCACCTGGCCACCTCCTTGATGACGGCATTCTTCGGCGCGCTGCTCGTCATTGAAGCACAGCGCATGGGATGGTTGCCCAACACGGAGCTGCTCAGTCAAGTGCCCACCAATCACTTCTATGCGATCGATGTTGCCTTTTCGCTGTTCTTAGTTTTCGAAGTGATCGGTCTCATATTTGGGCTCGCCACCTCGGTGGCCGACACCGCCGGCAAGCAACTCGAAATTTTCTCACTCATCTTGCTGCGGCAGTCCTTTAAGGAGCTTGTTAACTTTGAGCAAGAGCCCATCGAATGGACGCTGGAGATGACTGAAGCTGTGGAGGCGGTGCAGCTTGTGGTCGTTGATGCAGCAGGCGCACTTGCGATCTTTGCCCTGGTTGGCGGATTCTACGCCCTTCAGAAGCATCAAGACATCACCTCATCGACCGAGGAGCTGCGTCGGTTTGTGGATGCGAAGAAAACCCTGGCTACGTTGCTCTTGACCGTCTTCGCTGGCCTCGTGCTATACGGCGGTGTAGCTTTGAGTCAGGGAAACGTGTCGTATCCCCTATTCGAGACCATCTTCACGGTCTTTATCTTCACCGATGTGCTACTCGTGCTGCTGTCGTTGCGCTACGGGAATGCCTATCATGTCGTGTTTCGGAACTCGGGATTTGCCGTTGCCACTGTTATGATCCGACTGGCTCTGGCCGGGCCGCGCTACCTGGATGCGCTCTTGGGCGTGGGCGCTGCGCTCTTTGCGATTGGAGTAACACTCGCATACAACTACGTGTCGCCCATCTTGGAAGAGGATGCCAAAGTCCGTGCTCGCCGGGCGGCACTCATTGCCGGGCCCGACCCAACTGAGCCCGATGGTTCGGCAGATTCTGGAGAGGCCACTCCCGCATCCTCCCGTTAAGCAGGATCCCCCAGACAAGACGCCAGATGCTACGAGACGTCGTCGGCGGTAAACTGGACCCACACTGTTGTGCGGGCAGCTACCGATTCGCCAGCGCGCTGTGCGGGTTCGAAGGTCGCCTCGCGCACCACCCGCAGGGCCTCCTGGTCGCAGCCATAGCCAATGCCACGGAGGACCGCTGCATCGCGCACCGTACCGTCGGGGCTGACCGTCGCTTGCACGTACACGCGGCCGGCCACCTCATTGGCAGCGGCCTCCTCAGGATACGTGGCCGCTTCACTGAGGGTAGCCAGCCCTCCCACAGGCAGAGGCTCCTCATCAACAGTGGTGTACACCGTGTCGCGCCCGTCATCGTCTGAAACCGCGGCATCGTCCGATGCACGCGTGGTGTCGGATTCAGTGGTGTCGGATTCAGTGGTGTCGGGGGTTGTCTCTGGAGAGGTATCGTCTTCGATGAGCGTATCAGGGGCCGCCAGGTCGTCGGGGGCGGTAGTATCCGGAGCGGCGTTGGTGGTGTCGGCTCGGGCGGCCAGCATGATATTGCCATGTGTAGTGCGCGCCCGAATGGAGGCCTCGCCCGCCCCAAGCTGCCCCTCGAACTGGTATCCGGCTTCGCTTGCGCGCAGGGTGCGGTCGTTGTATGAAAGTCCCTGCGAGAACACACGCCCCGCCGTTGTTTCTACGTCCAGTTGGGTTGAAGCCGTATCGGGCAGGGTGATGCGGATGGTACCGTTTTGCGTTTCAAGGTCCACCTCGGCATCTACAGGCAGCGTAGCCCAATCCACATTGATGTCGCCGTTATCGACACGGATGCGCACGTTCCCCTGCATCGCCTCAAGGCGCACATTGCCGTGAGTTTGCTCAACGTCAACGGCTCCGTGCAGCCCGCTTAGGTCAACGACTCCGCTGGAGCGCCGCACGGTAAGCGGAGCGGTCTTGGGCAGGGTTCCCATCACGTCGATGCGGCTCTGATCGGGCGTGCCCCCTTCCAAGGCAAACGTGTAGCGCTGTTCGGTTCCCTGCTCTTCGACCGTCAGCCCCTGTAGCAGATTGCGGGCGCGGGTAGAGTCGCGGGCGCGAGCCGTTTTCGTGAAGGTCCATGCTGCTGTATTGCCGTCGTACCCATCCAGGCGAAGCGTGCCGCGTAAGCCATTTAATTCCACAATACGATCGGCGGGGGCGACGGTGCGTTCTTCGGTAGACTGAACGGCGACCTGTCCGACTTCGAGGGCGCCCGTGTCGGTTTCTTCGAGGCCGGGCTCGCCGGTGCCACAGGCCGAAAGCCCCACCAGGAGGCCTCCAACCAGCAGGCCGTACGCCATACGAGTAAGGAGGGGCGTATCTGTTGTATCGATATGAAACGTCATAGCAGCGTGTAGATGGATGAGCGGAATACGATAAACCGTTAGTGTATTTCGACCCGGTTAATGAAGCGGCGTACTGCAATGAACGAGCCGATCCAACCCAGGAGCAGCCCTGTGCCGATAGTGCCTCCCAGCAAGATCCATTCGATGTGGGGCGAAAGGCCCGCCAACTGGGGGAAGTAGCTGGTTGCGCCCCGGTAGAGCGCCCACAGTCCGCCTCCGGCGAGTGCCCCCGCCAACATGCCCTGCAATGCCCCCTCCACCAGAAACGGGCGTCGGATGAAGCCATCCGTTGCGCCCACCAGCTTCATGGTTCGAATGAGGAGGCGCCGCGCGTAGATGGTGAGGCGAATGGTGTTGCCCACCAGAAACAGCGCTGCAATAAGAACAATGCCGCCTACCGCAGCCGCAATGCTTCCGGCAAGTTGAATATTTTGCTGTACCGTATTAAGAAGCGGCTGATTGAAGACAACTTCATCCACATGATCCCAGGTTTGTAGGTCAGCCTGTAGTTGGGCCAGGCTGTCGGTTTGCACGTAAGAAGGGCGCACCTGCAGGCGCACAGAAGCGGGAAGAAACGGCTCATCGATGAAGCTTTCGGCCCCTTCGCCAAACTCTTCTTGGAAGATGGCCTGGGCATCTTCCTTCGAGATGTATTCCGCCGACTCGACCTGTGGATGCGTCTGAATGCGCGAGAAGAGCGCCTGGGCTTCGTCGTCGGTGGCGCTTTCGGCGACGAAGACCTCCATCTCGCCCACGCGTTGTTGCAGCCACGACAGCACCTGCTGCGCCTCGGCCCCAAGGAGGGCCAGCGTACCCAGCATCAGCAGCGCAACGGCCATGGCCATGGTCGAAGCAAAAGCGGCAAAGCGGGCGCGGCGAAAGTTGGCAATGCCTTCGCGAATCGAGAAAAACAGAGACACGGCAGTACACAGGGCGTTGAATACAGACAAGCAGAACGTGTCGATAACGTACACATTCTGCAACGCAAAGTCGAATGCCGAAAGTGCACGGGGGCTTGCAGAACGGCTGCGTCCCTGAACCCCATGCGTCTTGTCACCGCATCACTCCACCACCAGACGTCCTGTCGCCGTACGCCCCCGCGTTTCGGGGCGGTACATGAGTTCGGCCTCCACGGCGGGATGCACAAACGTACCGCTTGTGGTGGTCCGGATCCCACGGTTTGGGCTCTCAAGACCAACTTTCGTGCACCTATGGTACTTCCAATGCGGAAGCATAGGGCTTCAGAAGGGGGACGCGCTTCCAGTAAGTCTGCAGGGCGGTAATATGATGAGGGAGCATCAGATCGCGAGCTGGGATGTCAGACCATGTCTTTGCTATCTGTTCAAGAGTTTCCTCAACCAGCGTTTGTACGTGTTGGGGCGATGTGGTCGTTTTTTCAGCAAATCGCTCAAACGTAGCCTGATTGGTCTGGAACGGGTCTTTGCTTCCAGCAAACTTCAGCGCCCAGTTTTGATTCAGATTCTTATCGTGCCATGCAACGGTCGCTACTTGATCGTAAAGAGGAGACAGTGCTGCATTGATTCGATCTGGGTAGATCAGCGACCAGTTTTTCAGGTGCGCATCGGCATTCCCTGTCGCGATCATAAACACCAGCCGACGAACAACCTCGTCATAGGCGCTCTCACCTACAATAGCTCGTGCAAGCACGGCCAGGTCCTCATATCGAATGTGATCGTATTTATGGCGTGGGTCTTGCCCTACGACCTGGTTAAAGTCTTCTTGATGCACCCGCTCTCCCTCCACGCGGTCGTAGCGTTTTATTTGAAGAGCCCGACTTCCCTCGGGCGCATGACGACGGATCGACGCTGGAAGGTCGCTCGCACGTAGCAGCCGAATCTTTGGCACATCAAAACCGGCTTCGTGCGCCCACTGGAGCATTGAAAACTCGTTCTCTACCAGTTTCGGAAACGTGGGGGCATCCAATTTAACAAGCCACGCGCCGTATTCGCTGCTGCCAGGAACCGTAATGCGTTTGTCTTTCTGCAGAACAGAGAATTTCATCTGGACGCCCGCCAATGAAAAGCGCAGCCCCTCATGCTCCGCGTCGTTCGTCTCCTTGGCTACACGTTTTAGCTCGGCTTGCTTCTCTTCTATGCTGGTCTGTGGATCTGCTTCTCGTTCGATGCGAACAGCCCCAGGCAAGTCGTGCTGTACAGCATCCAGCAACGCAAGGTCATCGCCTGAAGGAAGGTGAAGCGTGTCTTCCATTAGCGTACGCAACGCCCCCTCTGGCACCAGATTCGCAAAGAATGGAGGCAAGCGTTTCCCTTTGCCACGGTATGTTTTGCGGAGGTCATCCTCAAAATTTTGTCCGAGCACCGGACGATTGGGGTACTCTATATACGATGATATGAAGTCAACTTTAGAGTATCCTTCGTCCGTAGCCGTAAGAACACCTGCCTGTACATCGTGCAAAAAAACCTTATATCTCATACAGCGGCGTGTTGATGGGTGAGCAGCGCTTGTATGGACGGTCGATCGTTGCGTCCCCATGCCGCAAAGCGCTTGATGAGCGTACGCGTTGCTTCTTCTATCGTCTTCTCACGATGCTGAATGAATACGTTACGGTCTCCCTTTTGAAAGGCCCGAGCCGCCTCTTCGCCGATCCCATGCGATTCCAACACCGTAAAGGAGTATGTCTCTTCCATAAATGCATCCAATTCACGAAATGCTGGGCCTGTGCCTGGAAGCAAGATACGGTTTGCAGGACTGCTCGCGCCCTGAGCCCAGATCTTCCGAAATGCCTTCCGCCCGTTTTTGCGAATGCATTCCGCGATATCAATCTGCTCTTCCTGTTGCAGATCATGCGGTTGTAGGTGTTTCATGCCGAGTAGTGCAAGCCGGCTTGCTGCCGAACGCGCATCGAAGGATTCGGGAAGCGTGTACCCTGATTCAGGCTGGTTGCACACCAGTGCAAGAAGCGTTTGCACGGCTGCACTTTCATTGTCGGTTTCAATATTCATGACCCCACGACGCTTCAAAGTAGGTTCTGACACGTCAAGGGCACCTGCCAGAAAGCGCCATACCCAGCGCACGAGCAGCGTAACATTGCGCGGTTCAGGATCGGGGTAGAGTCCAAAGAATCGCGTAAGTACGATTAGTGGTGTGGAACGCGGTAGCAATCGAAGATGCGGAATGGACGCATGCTCACGCAGGAACGAAAACACGCGTCGTAGAGCGGGTAATGCCTCGGCAGCCCCTTCCTGCAAGATACTGGCGTGCTTCTGCGTATGCGTTCCCAGATTCTGGGTCACGTCGAGTCCCTCGTAAGCAACAACACACGAGAGCAACGTGCGCTCACGGGGTCTGCCCATACCAAGGACAGCTAAGTCGTCGGCAAGCTCTTCGAGCGTTGAAGGCGCTTCTCTTTTGTGGCCATACAATGCGTCATGGACCTCTGTCCACTCCAGAGACTTCCCTGATTTGTTGATACGATAAAATATTTCGCGCAGTACATCCTTATCATCTGTCGTAACAATGTACTGGGGAATTCGATACTGACGAATTCGCTTTCCCGCTTCAAATGCTGCCGTCCGAAGTTCTCTCTCATCCTGATGCTCCCACTCAAATATCCACTCGCTTAACTCGGCTCCATCAAGAAGTTTTGTCGCTGGAATCCATGTGCTTGGTACCTTACCGTTGTTGGGTGGCGTGCGGAAGGCCCTGTTCCTGGCGTCAAAGTAGACCACGTATGGATCGTCGGGGGTTTGCGGGATAGGGCCTGGACGGGAAAGCCCAGCAGTAAGTGAAACAAGCCGCTGCTGCCCGTCAACAACCCACCTTGCAGCCGTTACTTCAGGCGCTTCAATATAGAGCGGTCCTATGTTCAGCCGTTCTGCTTTCGCGAGGGCCTCTTGCATTAAAAGAGAGCCCACTGGATAGCCCTTGTAAATACTATCGAACAGAGCAAGCACATCTTCAGCGTCCCATGCCAGTCTCCGCTGAAACGACGGGATGCGGATCTCTCCGTTATTCACCGCATCCACCAGATCCTCTACGGTAGTGGTCTCTGCTTTGGGACGATTATCGAGATACTTGTCGTCCATTTTGCCACGGGTCTCAACAGAGAGGAAATGAATCTTCCTGTTTCAAAGTTATGACGAAGCGGGAAATATGGTTCAGACTCATTATCCTTGGTGTGGCCGATTCTGCTTTGCTGATGATCACTCCACCACCAGACGTCCTGTCGCCGTACGCCCCCGCGTTTCGGGGCGGTACATGAGTTCGGCCTCCACGGCGGGATGCACAAACGTGCCGCTCGTGGTGGCGCGTGCCACGTAGCGATAGGTGTGCGTGCCCCGGCGCAGGTAGTCGGCAAAGAGGAGCACGCGCGTGTCCTGCTGCTCAGTGTGGTTGAACGAGCCCCACCAGCGATCTTGGCCGCTGGCATCGCGGAGCAGCCCGGTATCGGTCGTTTCAAACGCGCTGTTAAGCGTTTCCAGCCCAGCAGGCAGCGGGTCGTCCACCACCACGTAGTTGCGGTCGGTCGGACTGTTCAGGCGGAGCGTAACGCGCACCAAGCTTCCCTCTTCGATCTGGCGCATACCGTCGGCGTTGGGATTGAGTGTGCGGGCGACTTCGCCATCTGTATCCAGCAGTTCGAGCGTGCGCTCTACACGTAGTCCTTGCTCGCGGGCTTCCACTGGAGCGGTGGTGGCCGTCTCCAGACGCGCAGTGTAGTAGAGGCGCCCCGGGCCGTCGTCTTTCTGGATGCGCAGCGGCGTCTCGCCCTCGGGCAGATTGGATTCGGGTACTGTGGTGCGCTGCGTGTCGAGCGTGCGCGTGCGGAACGCCGCCGACAGAATCTCGCGTCCGGCCAGCTCCACCGTCGCTGCAAAGTCGGGCGTTTCGGCTTCGTAGGCGTCCACGTAGCGATCAAAGGCTTCGACCACAGCGGCGTTGTCCTGGGTGGAGGTCCAGTGCCCCTGCTCACGCTCGTCGATCAAGTACTGCACCATGCGCTGCGCCAGCGGCTGGAAGTCGCTCGATGCGTCGTGCGCCAGCAGGGCCGAGAGGCCGAACGCGGTGGCGCGGGCATCGCTGGCAAAGATCCAGCCGAAGCCGTTGTCCTCGGGTGCGGCAAGATACGCCTGGGTCGATTCGACCCGAATCTGTGCGCGCAGCCGGTCGGCAATGGCGTCGCGGCGCGATGCGAGGGCGGCGTCGTTGGTGGTGTGCAGGGCGCGCAGCAGGTAGCTCAGTCCGTCGGGCGAGGCGGGCGGGTTGTCAGCGAGCACCGAAAGCTCCGACGTCACCACGCGCCCGTGCCGGGCCAGCGCGTAGAGCATCAGCGCGCTGGCCCGGCACGGGCGCGTAGAGCATCAGCGCGCGGGTGTCGGCCCACACGGCGGTGCTGTAGTAGTCGGGACGATCGCTCGGGTTGCGCACCCATTCTTCGAGCGCGTCGAGGGCGTTGTCGGTGAGGGGTTGCGGCACATCGACGCCTGCTTCCTGGGCCTCGGCCAGCGCCAGGGCCACGTATCCAGTAAGATACGGCTGCGCGGTCGAACTGCCGGGCCACATCGCAAAGCCGTCGCCGGTCCAGAAGCGACTCAGTTCATCGCGCCAGTCGGCAATAGCTGCATCGCGATTGTCGAACGGCAGCGTCAGCCCAAACGCATCCACGAGACCGGGCGCTAACAGGAGCGGACGGATGCGCGAGGTTTGCTGCTCGATGCATCCGTATGGATACGTGAACAGGTGCTCCAGCGCACCGTCGAGTCCGGTGAGCGCGGTGGAGGCCAGCCGCACGTCGAGTTGGCCCTCTCCGGATACGCGGTCGGGCGGCGGACGCAGCGTTTCGGTGGCGGTGCCCTCGGTCGAGGCGAAGGTGGCCTGCACGTCGGTGGTGGTGCTGCGGGTTATGGGCAGGGGGATGCGCAGGGCATCGGTTTCGCCGTTCATCTGGGCGCGGAAGGCCACGCGGGCGGTGTCGGCAGCAGGGGCTTCGGCGCGGAACGTAACGGCGCGCGTGGCACCAGGCGCCAGCGTCACAGATTGTGTGGTGGCACCGGAGAGCGTGAGGCTGTCGGCCTCGATCTGCACCTCGGCGGTGCCTTCGGTGTCGGTGCGGTTCGTGAGGAGCACGCGCGCCTCGAAGGTGTCGCCTTCGTGGATGAAGCGCGGCAGCCCCGATTGCAGCACCAGCGGCTTGGTGACGGTGATGTCCGTCTGTCCGTTGCCAAACTGATGCGTGGGCGTGTGTGCCGTCGCCATCAGACGCATGGTGGTGAGCTGTTCGGGCAGCTCGAACGAGAGCTGGGCACGGCCGCGCGCGTCGGTTTCCACAGCGGCATCCCAATGCGCGAGCGGGGTGAAGTCCGTGCGGATGGATTCCTCGCCCCCGCCTCCGCCAAGCTCCATCGACGACTTGAACGAGATATCATCGCCCGAACGCTGCTTTACAATGGCCGAGCGCGTTTCGGTGGTGGTTACGCTGAGCGGACGCGTGCCGTAGAACGTGTCGAACGGGTCGGGGAGCGTGTAGCCGATGAGGTTGAGCACGCCCGCATCCGCCGCGCTGAAGGTAATCTCGCCCGGCACGCCCTGTCCGTCGTCGTCGCGAAGCTGCATATCCACCGTAACGGTTTCGCCGGGGCGATAGGTGTCGGTGTTGGGTTCGAGGTCTACGGAGACGCGACGTTCGCTCGCATCTACCGGAAGCTCAACGTATCCCACCCGAAACGCAGGCGCGCCCGGGTCGGCGGTGGCCTGTGGAGGCGCCGTGCGTTCGTTCAGCAGGATGACGCTCGCGTACACGTTGGGCAGGTAGTCGTCTTCAATGTCGATCTCAATCTGCGGGGCGCTGCCCGTGAGCGTTTCGACGCGGCTGTGCAAGATGCCGTCGCGTTCGATGGTGATGAGCGCGGTCGCCTCTTCGAACGGCGACGGCACCATGATGCGCGCCGTTTCGCCCGGCGCGTATGTGTCCTGGTCGGCCACAAGCTCGACCTGATCGTCGTCTTCGCGCTGCCAGGCTACGTAGCCCGATCCGCTGGCGTAGACGGTGGCCTCGGTTTTTAGGGCGTTGCCACGGATGTCGGTGGCGGTGGCGCGCACTTCGTAGAGCCCGCCCTGGGGGATGGTGAAGGCGGCGCGCTGGGCGGTGTCGGACTGCGAGGTGAGGGTGGTGTCGGCCACGGGCACTTCGGTCTCTTCGCTGCGCCAGGTCATGCGTCCGTCAGAGCCGACCTCGCGCACGCTGTTCCACTCCTTGCGAACCAGCTCCACATTGACTTCGTGATCGCCCTCGGGTCGCCCATTCGGGTCTACGGTGATGAGATCGACGGTAAGCTCGTCGGTCTCGCTCATGTCGAGATACGAGGTGGAGGGCTTCATGCCGATGTAGAACTGCCCCGGATGCACCATTGCGGTGGAGCGCCCGGCGATTTCTTGCTGGGCGGAGTCGGTGACGCGGCCCGTCCACGTGAGACGCATGGGGTGGCCGTCGGCGTTGCCTTCGGTGGGCACGCGCACCGAGACGTCGCTGTCGGCGCTAAGCGTGGTGTCTTGTTCTAGCAACGTTTCGTAGTGTGCGCCGCTCATCGGACCGAACTGGTAGTCGTCGTATCCGGGCGGCTGGTGGCGTGTGCTGCTTTGACGCACACGCAGGAAGGCGGATGCGCCGGGCAGTCCGGCTCCAAAGAGGTAGCGCGCCGAGAGCGTGCCTTCAAAGAAATCGCCCGCTACGTACGCATCGGCGGGGCTGCTGGCCTCAACGGTGAACGCGGCCTGGCGGAACGACTCGATCTGAAACGTGCCGCTGGCGACGCCTTCGCGGTTCCAGCGGCGCTCGGCGGTGAGCGTAGTGTCGTCAACGAGACCCACCTGCACGTCGTAGTCGCCCTGGGCGGCGCCACGCGGGGCGCGCCATGTGGTGTCGAAGCTGCCCAGGTCGGAGGCAGTGAGCCGTTCATCGAGCACCACCTCGTCGCGCGGATCGTGCACGACCATTCGCAGCGAATCGGTGATGGGCTGCCAGTCGCGGTCGGTGCGGCTGCGCAGGATGCCTTTGATATGCACCGTATCGCCCGCTTTGTAGAGGCCGCGGTCGGTGAAGATGGTGCCGGTGCGCGTAACCGGCTCGGGCCGCCAACTGCTCTGAATCCCAAAGCGATACGCCTGGATTCCACTTCCGTACTCGCTGCTGGTGAAGGCGAGGTCCCCCTCGTGCTCCACAATCGCAAAGAGATCGGGCACGCCCTCGCCCGGATCGTCGAGCAGCTCCGTCCAGCCAGGGAAGTCGGCGCGTCCGTCGGCGCCGGTGGTGCCGGTCCACAGCACCGTGTTCGCGGCATCCCGGATTTCGACCTTAGCATCTGCAACGGGTTCAGCCTGGTCGAGCGTGGTAACGAGCAGCAGGCTCTGGTGCGGACTAAACTTGGCGGTGAGGCCCAGATCGGTGTACTGTGCCAGCCCGCGGTGGGTGTTGGGGCCGTCTGAGGTCCGGTCGTAGTTCAACTGCCACCCCACGATGCCCTGCCCGCTCGTCAAAAGGGAGTCGAAGCGAAGCGATGTCGTGCGGCGCTCGGTGCGCGATTCGTCGAGCGTCCATGTACGCTGAATCGGCACGGGATCCTGAGCTTCCTCGCGGTACGAGCGGTCGTACGTCTGATATGCAGGCACAATCTCATCGCGAGTGATGACTTCGGCTCCAATACGGGCTTCCGTCACATTCACGTAGCGCACCGGCAGGGCCCGTTCCTGGTTGGATTCGACGAGCATCGCCCCGTCGGGCACTTGTAGCGACGGCGCGTAGGCGCGCGTCTCGAACGTGCGTTCGGTTGCCGGAAGCGATTGTCCGAAGCGGTCGGTGAGGTTTTCGATGCGGAGCGTGTAGTTGGTTTCGGCCTGGAGCGGCACCGAGAGCGTGTGCTCGGTCGAAATGTAGCCGTCGCGTGCGCCGGTGCCGGGCGGCCACTCAATGGCCGGATCCATCGAGAGCGCCTCGCGCAGATCGCCGAAGCGGACCGGCGTGCTGAAGAGCAGCGTGAGCCCCTGGTCGGGCGCAAAGCGGCCCTGGCCGTCGGGGTACTGCCAGCTGGATTGGTCGAGCGCCTGAAGGGCAAGCGGCGGGTACGTGCGAAACTGGATGCGCGTGGTATCGGCCGTGCCCAGCGGTCCGGCGGTGGTGGGCAGACCCGCAGCAGCCGTGAGCGTGTACTCGGTGCCCTGTGCGAGTTCGGTGCTGAGGGGCAGCACCAGCGTGCTATCGCCGTCGTTTTCGGCGAGGCCAATGGGCAGGCGATCGGAGTTGAGGAAGCGCTGCGCGGCGGTGGCATCCACCGGCAGGTTGAAGTCCAGCCGCAGCGGCTGGTCGAGCGGGGCAAAGCGCTCCCCGTCGTCGGGCGTGGTGGATACGATCTGCGGGCGCACCGTCTCGAACGTCCAGGTGTATGGCTCCTGCATGCCCTCGCCGTCGGTGGATTCAAGCACCGGGTGCACCGTCACGGTGAACTCCGTGGCAGGCGGCAGGTCGTCGTTGGGCGTGAACACGAGGGTCTGCGTGCCCTCCCATCGGAAGGAGCCCTCCACCGCAGGCTCGACGCTGAGGGCCGAGTCGGGCGGGGCCTCGGTATCCCCCAGGGCCACCATGGGCCGGCTGAACGTGGCGGTGATGGCCTGACGGGGCTGGTACCGGGTGCGCGTGCCGCGTGGGCTGACGCTAAGGAGGCGCAGCGGGCCGTCGAGCGTGGGTGTAAAGCGCTCGGTCACGGCGCGGTCGCTCAGGGAGTCGGGAGCCTCGCTGGTCGAGGAGGACGATCCCCCGCATCCTCCAAAAAACAGACTGATCAGAAGCCCGCCAAGCAGCACGGACCAATCAAAACGAAGCGACATGATCATACGGGTCAGCTGAGCGCAGATAGCAGATGCGTTGCAATGTAGCACGTGCGCTCCTCGAATGCGAATGCGGTTGCATCACGACGGTACGGGGCCGTAGCGGTTGGGGCCGTCGGTACCGGGAGCGAAGAGCATGTAGAGCGCAAACAAGAAGCTGACGAAAGGGATGAGCATGACAAGGTAAAACCATCCCGAGAGGTCCAGGTCGTGCAAGCGTTTAATGGATACGAACACCAGCAGCACTGCCGCGGCTGCATACACAACCACCATAGCAGCGGCACTCAGAAGAAAAAGACCGTCGCCGCCCACGAGTTCTTCTGTGACCACGAGTGTGGCTGTGGTGCCCGCAATCGCGATGATTAGCACGCCCATAACCGCGATTGACTGCAGGAAGTGGGCCAGACGGCCCAGGCGTCCACGAAACGAGAAGAATGACGGATTGGGCTCGTAGTGCGGGCTGTTTTTGTAGCGGGCTTCCTGGGCCGCGTTCGACCCGGCAGGCGGGGACGGGTCGGCGTCGCGCCAGTGGCGCTCGTCGCGAAACATGCCGTACTCCGCCACCTCGCGGAGTCCCGCACCGGGCCGCGAAGCGGCGTCTTCGGGCGCCAGCAGGCCAGGCACGTTCTGAGCCTCGCGCCACTCGTTGAGTTCGTCATTCCACACAAGCGTGTCGGGCTCGATGAGTCCATCGTTCACCTCGCGCAAGAACTCTTTGTCGGTAAGCGGCCCGCGCTGGGTGCCGTTGATGCTGTAGTACCACATGAGAAGGTAAAGTTATCTGCCAAGAGACGTATGGAATGATGTGCAGTACCTTCAATGTATTCACTGATTGCGGAAAGCGCAACATCCCTTGTACGCGCTTATCCGCCGTGGTTGTGCGATGTGCACGGGGGGCGCTGAGAACGGGTTGTGCTATAGATTCAGAAGTCGCACAGCCCCCAACGCCCGTCATCCAGATCCTGAATCGAGTTCAGGACAGGCAAGGCGCCCCTGGCGCCGCAGATCCGGAGCCGAGCGAAGCGAGGGCCGAAGGTCATGCCTGTGGTACGCACGAAGTAATCCATTCGCCGTTTGAGGGCGAACGCACTCCGCTAACATATCCCTCCATTGGGGCATGGATCCCAGATCGTCGCTCCGCTCCGTCTGGGATGACAGTGTGGGGGCATAAACAAGCATTTCTGCATGTTCAACAGCGATCAGATGTATAGCACAACGCATGCTGAGATCCTTCCGCCGCTGCGCTCTGTCAGGATGACAGAGAAGGGGGAATCGTGATGGTCTTTTGTGCATCCGTGGTGCTCAACATGCAACCGCCCCGCGCTGCGGCGGATCTTGCCCTAACGCGACGCCGTCGCATATTGTCCAGGTAGTAAAGAGACGCTAAGTGATCGCTCTCTTGATAAAAAACTTTTCCTGGAACGAACGGTCCCCCGTTCGTTCCTGTGCCGTGTACGCTCCCTGTTTCCAGCTACAGGTCCATTCCAGCACTTAGCATTGAACCGCTATCACCGTCCGTTGGCTCACACACGTTCCTTGCTTGAACACCCGCTCATGGCTTCCCCCGAATCCGCTTCGCCCGACGGCTCCCTGCCGACTGGACGGGCATTCTCGACTTTTTGCGCCGCGCCGAAGCCCTCAAAGACACGCTCCGCTCCGGCTACACGCAGAACGGACGCCCCGAGAGCGTAGCGGCCCATACCTGGCGCCTCTGCCTAATGGCGGTGCTCTTGCAGGACCGGTTTCCGGAGGTCGACGGCCTGCGCCTCATCAAGATGTGTCTGATTCACGACCTGGGCGAGGCCATTCATGGCGACATCCCCGCGCCCGAGCAGTCCGGCACTGGCGATAAGGCAACCCAGGAACGTCGCGACTTCCAGGCGCTCATTGCGCCGCTGCCTGCGCATCAGCAAAACGAGTTTATGACGCTGTGGGACGAGTACGAAGCCGCGGCCTCCCCTGAAGCACAGCTTGCGAAGGGCCTCGACAAGCTCGAAACGCTGCTGCAGCATACGCAGGGCGACAATCCCCCCGATTTCGACTATCGCTTCAATCTGGAGTACGGGCGCGCCTACACCGATGCACATCCGCTGCTCGCTGAGATCCGCGCCGCGCTTGATGCCGAGACGGAGCGCCGGGCCGAGGGGGGGGGTAGCGCAGGATGCATCCTGGAGGCAAATGCCTCTTTTCGCCGTCGGAGACGATCGTTCCGGGTAGCACTCCCCGTGCCGAAAGCGTTCGGCACAAGTTCTCCGGCTACTGGAATATTGTTCCCAGCACTTCACACCAAATCGCTCTCATCTCTCGAACCTTGTAACTGCGCTTAAACTCTTTCCGTGGTGGACGTGCTTTGTTCGTACGACAACTTGACTTTTACCCCCCCCTCGTACTTTCAGATAACAATTCGTCAACTGTCTGTTGAAACATGTCAAACATGCGTTTATTGGCCCTATTTTTGGCCATATCCACTATCGCCCTGATAGGATGTGACACGGGACAAGTTGTAGATAGTCAAGCAACTGACTCACCTCCTCAATCCACTAAATTTTATTCATATCTAAACATTGGAGATAGAGATTCAACAGACAGTGACTCCAGCGATACCGGGCCTGCTCCGAGTTGTGTAACATGCATTCTTCCCCCTTCTGACGGTGGAGGTGGAGGCTGCACGCAGGTAAACAATACGTACGACGTTTCGGCCACTGTCAATAATCTTTCGATTTCCACACAATCAGATGCAATCACAACCCACAAACTATCTGCTTTCTTTGGAGAGCTTGTCATAGAGTCGGAGAAAGCAATTCAAGAAGAAGAGATTGACGAGCTTTCGATTGGATGGAAGACAACACCATTTGCTACAGGGGCTTCACTTAAACCGGAGATCGAAGTGTCTACAGCTATCAATGCAGATGGGACTGTAGACATAAGTGCTTCTCTTTTCGACTTTTTGACAGATGCACGATATTCATCCACATCGATGTGGACACGCACATTAAAAATAGAAACCTGGGCACAGGAGGCAGAAGTCAGACTAACGTTTGATCTGCAAAGTCAAGAGTTTACCGACTATGACCTTAATCTTGTCGATCCAGGCGTTTCTGTATCTGAAGGTGGTATAGCATTTAGTGTGTATGATTGGTTTAAAAGAATCACTGGAGGTACGAGCACGAGTACTGAAGCAAGTGAACGTTTCGTTGATCAGATTGAGGGGGTTGTAGAAGGGGTTAACCCAAATGCCTTCACGCATATGTTGCTCAATGATGAAGGAATCGAAATTGCTCTGGGAGCACTTGGTTTTGCTATTGAGCTGCTGCTTGAAGATGATGTAAGTGCTGATTTGAGCTTGCGTCTCCCTATATGCCAAGATGGTGCGCTGGCTCCTGACAATGGAGCACTCGACCTAACCGTCAATGCTCCATCAAACTTAGTCAATACATATTCGGATGGCTTTTGATGATTAAAAAGAATAGCCATAAATTTAATTGTATTAAGTAAAATTATAGTTGGTCAGATGGCTAAATTTTTATGTGTCATATATCTGATTCTGTGGATAAGTTTCCCGTTGGCCGTAGTCGGGCAGGAGACATCAGCAAGCTCCGATTCGATACAGGCAGTGGGTCACGCATCCCCAGATACAACAGCGACCGACCGCATACGCAATGCCGTGTATCTGGAACTGTTGGGCGCAGGCGGGCTCTATAGCATCAACTACGACCGGCACATAGCTGGAGCATGGGGCGTTCGCGCAGGGTATTCGCAGGTCGGCGCCTGGATGGCACTTCGGGACGGTACGATACGAACCATGCCTGTGCATTTTGTCTACACGCCCAGTGCCTCCCGGAGCGGACTCGAACTCGGAGCGGGAGCGATGTTCTACTGGGATGACAGTGATTCATTTCTGGGTTGGCAGGTTTCAGACGAGTTCCGCGTCTCTGCTTCCTTCAACGTCGGCTATCGGTACCAGCCTGCCGAGGGCGGTTTTCTATTTCGGATTGGATTCACGCCATTCGTTGGCTACAATGATGGCCTTCGAGCCGGACCGTTTGGAGGTGTCAGCTTCGGCTATGCGTTCTGATCAGCTCAACTAATTACAACTCCCCACCGTCGACCCGCGCCGCGCTTGATGCCGAGACGGAGCGCTGTGCCGAGGAGGGTGAGTCTGTCTAACTCAGGTCAGAACGCAGACCGCAAAAGAGCTGATGCGTAATTTCTTACGCATTCGGAGCATGTGAACGAAGTCGTTCGATATAGGCATCCACAATCTCCAAGAACCGGTCGCGTTTTTCAGGGGCGGCTATCGTAGATATATGATGGCTGCTCGTTGCCCCTCCACTCTCGGTGACCTCGGCCCCTGTTAGGGCCGGCATGTTCCGGGCAGCCGAACTGTACCTGCAGTTGTTCGCCCTTTCCGATGACACGATTTTCAGAAC
>NZ_JAWOAR010000116.1:0-17320 GCF_046498435.1 Longimonas sp.
TGATCCTGTTTGAGCGAGCCTGCGAGTGAGTTTGATCAATTTTAGCGGACCGGAGGGCGCAGTCAGGCCCAGTTCTTCCAGGGGCCCTTGCGGTCATCCTTTGGGCCTTGATTTTTTTACTTCGTGAGTCGCTTCGCTCGTCTGGTTCGTTTTTGCATCAAGGCAAAAATGAACACCAGCCTATATTAGACGCGCACAGCTATTCCAGGTTGTGTGCATAGACTAGCCTCCTCGGGGAGGACAGGTAGGATAGAGGGGAGTCCACCCGGCAATCCCCAAAACCATTGTTGAGGTCACTTAGCACAAGCTGCGGCCTCCCTTCGGTATTCAAGGCTTTGCATCCCGCGACGCGAGAGGACACATGAGCGTCTCGGTTATGTACGTCATGAATGTCCAACAGAAGCCCGCCGGACGCAAACATTCGCTCAAACTACGACGAAACCAGACAGCTTAGGGTGATTGGTATGGAATACGACACTGAAAAAGTCGATCAGACCGTCCTGGCCCTACTCTCGCTGACGCTGCATGACGTCGACGAGTTTGGTGGACGTGCATGGAAGGGCCATGACTGGGATGTGCTTGACCGACTTCATGAGAAGGGCTGGATTGGCGACCCCGTCTCGAAAGCCAAGTCGGTCGTGCTTCCCCCCGAATCCATCGAAGAGTCCAGGCGGCTCTTCGACCAATTCTTTGGAACAGACGCCACGAATGCAGACGAACGCGAAAGCACTGAGGCAGGCGACGGGTTCGTCGGGACCTGGCACATCTACGAGATGGAGATGTGGGATGAAGACTACTTTAACATGGAGGTGCAAGCCTATGTTGAAGTCCGGTCAGATCATCTCGGCAATTTCCAGTTTGGGCTCGTGACTGGCTCCCTTGATGGATATATCGAACGAGAAGTCGGGGATGAGAAATTTGCCTTTACCTGGGAAGGTCGAGGTGAAATGGACCCAGTCAGCGGGAGCGGCTGGATGAAGCTGAACGGAGAAAATGAGGTAGAAGGCTTGATAAATACGCATAAAGGAGACCGGTCTTCCTTCAAGGCCAAACGGGCCAGCTAATGCCCGCTGTCGGAAGCGACTGTACCGAACAAAAAAAGCGGCGGCTCCTCGAACATGAGGAGCCGCCGCGTAGCGTTCAGTCGGTTCGCGCGGAGTGCGCGAAACGGGGGCTTACATCATGCCACCCATTCCGCCCATGCCGCCCATGCCGCCCATTCCGGCCGGCATGCCGCCGCCTCCGGGGGCGCCACCGCCACCGCCGCCGTTGTCGCCATCGTCTTCGCTTTCGCGATCGGCGATTACGGATTCGGTGGTGAGCAGCAGACCCGCAACGGATCCGGCATTTTCGAGGGCGCTACGCGTCACCTTCGTGGGATCGAGCACGCCCTGCTCAAGGAGCGGGCCGTACTCTTCGGTGCGTGCGTTGAAGCCGAAGTCATCTTCGCCTTCCTTCACGCGCTGTACCACGATGGAGCCTTCGAGGCCCGTGTTCGACGCGATCTGACGCAGCGGCTCTTCGAGCGCACGGCGCACAATCGAGACGCCAATCTCCTGGTCCTGGTTTTCGACGTCGAGTCCGTCGAGCGCATGCAGCGCACGCAGGTATGCAACGCCGCCGCCGGGCAGTACGCCTTCTTCAACGGCAGCACGCGTGGCGTGGAGCGCATCTTCGACGCGCGCCTTCTTCTCTTTCATCTCCGGCTCGGTCGCCGCGCCTACGTTCAGCACCGCAACGCCACCCGAGAGCTTCGCGAGACGCTCTTGCAGCTTGTCGCGGTCGTAATCCGACGTGGAGCTGTCGATCTGCTGGCGGATCTGGTTGGCCCGGGCG
Organism: Longimonas sp.; assembly: GCF_046498435.1. NCBI lineage: Bacteria > Pseudomonadati > Rhodothermota > Rhodothermia > Rhodothermales > Salisaetaceae > Longimonas > Longimonas sp. The sequence continues at coordinate 1,837 of NZ_JAWOAR010000116.1, forward strand.
TTGATTTCTTCTTCGGAGCCCGCTCCGTCCACCACCGTGGTGGTATCCTGGTCGATGGTGATGCGGTTGGCCTGCCCGAGATAGTCGAGCGTAGCGTTTTCGAGACGATAGCCCTTCTCTTCGCTGATAACGGTTCCGCCCGTCAGCACCGAAATGTCTTCGAGCATCGACTTGCGACGGTCGCCAAAGCCAGGCGCCTTCACAGCCGCTACCTTCAGCGTACCACGCAGCTTGTTCACCACGAGCGTGGCGAGTGCTTCGCCTTCAATGTTTTCGGCGATAATCAGCAGCGGGTTGCCCGTCTGCGATACCTTCTCAAGCACTGGCAGCAGATCCTTCATGTTGCTGATCTTGTCGTCGTAGATCAGCACATACGCATCTTCGAGCACCGCCTGCATGTTGTCAGAGTCGGTGACGAAGTAGGGCGAGAGGTAGCCGCGGTCGAACTGCATACCTTCGACTACGTCGAGGTGCGTTTCGATGCCGCTAGCTTCTTCTACGGTGATCACACCGTCTTTGCCGACACGGTCAAACGCATCTGCGATCAACTCGCCGACTGCATTGTCGTTGTTTGCCGAGATGGTAGCGACCTGGGCAATGCGGCCTTTGCCTTCTACCGGGTTGCTCTGCTCATGCAGATCAGCCACGATAGCTTCTACCGCCGTTCCAATGCCGCGCTTCAGATCCATCGGATTCGAGCCTGCGGTCACGCTCTTCAGGCCTTGTGTCATGATGGCTTGGGCCAGCACCGTTGCGGTGGTGGTACCGTCGCCAGCCACGTCCGAGGTCTTCGAAGCGACCTCTTTCACCATCTGCGCGCCTACGTTTTCGAGCTTCTTCTCAAGCTCGATTTCTTTCGCAACCGAAACGCCGTCTTTCGTGACGGTCGGTGCGCCAAATGATTTTTCAATAACGACGTTGCGTCCTTTCGGGCCCAGCGTCACCTTTACGGCGCGGGCCAATTTGTCAACGCCTGCCTTCAGCGCATTGCGCGCTTCAGCATCAAATACAATTTGTTTAGCCATAGTGTAGTGTGGTCAGCTTGTGTGAGGGAATGCGAGGAATGCGGGGCCACCTGCAAGATCCGGCGGCGTGCAGTAGGATGCGCGGGAATGCGCCTCAACTGCGGTTGAGCGGGCGGCGTCTACTTAGTCTTCCACGACGCCAAAGATGTCGCTCTCGCGCATGATGAGGAAGTCTTTCCCGTCGAGGGTAACCTCGGTGCCCGAGTACTTACCGTACAGCACCTGGTCGCCTTCGGCTACCGTCAGGTCAATCTTGTTGCCGTTTTCGACACGGCCCGGCCCGATTGCTACAACAGTGCCTTTCTGCGGCTTCTCTTGCGCCGAGTCAGGAATGTAAAGGCCGCTATCGGTTTTTTCTTCGGCAGGTTTGGGCTCGACGACCACGCGGTCGCCCAGCGGTTGAATCTTCGCCATAATGGGGTTGGGTTTGGTGAGCGGATAACATGCGAACAGTCGTCATCTCAATACTGTTAGCACTCGGGAGTAGTGAGTGCTAACAACTCGCTTTCCTGAACCATACCCCCCGCAGGGTGTTCCGTTTTTGCTCTCTGCTTTAACGTAAGATCATACGTTCGATGCCACGTAACAACTCTTCATTATTGGGCTTCGCGACACCTGCGCGCTGGATGCTCATCCCTGCATTGGCCAGTCTGCTTGTGGGAATGGCAACTGCTCCTGCGTGGCTGCCTGCATGGGCACAGGCGCTGGTTACAGAGGCATTCGCTCCGTTCTGCCACCAGCTCCCCGAGCGCGTGCCCCACGTTCAGGGTACGGCACTGGCAGTGTGCGACCGGTGCATCGGCATTTACAGCGGCGGACTTCTTGGTGGATTGCTTGCAGGGGTCGTGCCCGCAGCTGTCTGGGCATCGAATGGCTCCATCCGCTCCCTACAAACGCGTATCGTGTTAAGCATCGGACTTGCCCCGGCGCTTGTCGACTGGCTGGGTCCCTGGCTCAATCTCTGGCCCAACACGCCGAGCTCGCGCCTGGCTACCGGACTCTGGCTCGGCGGGGTTGTGGCCTGGGTGGTGGTCCGGGCAATCCGCTCAGCCTCCCCCCATACCCATTAAGAAAAGTGCGTTACGGGGATTCAGTAGGACCGTGCCCACTCCACGCATTCCAATGCATCCCATGTAGCCTGTCTACAGTCTGGCATAGGAACCCGATGCGGCACCCACTCATCCCACACGCACAGGGCACGCCAACCACGAAGGCCCTGCGTTTGCTTTGCTCCTGATCTCCTGCCTCCATGACCACTGCGTCTCGCTGCCTGCTTCTGCTCACCCTGCCGTTGCTTCTGCTTGCCCCCCCCAGCAACGCGCAATCGGACGCCGACACATCTGAGTCCGACGCATGGACAGATGCTATGCCGGTGTCTGAAATGACCACCGCCTTCGACACCGCTGCCGATGAGGAGAAGTTTGTGTTTATCTATGTGTATGCGCCCTGGTGCCCGTACTGCCAGCGCATCGAGCAAGAAGTGTACACCGATGGCGACGTGCAAGCGCTCATGAACGAGCACTTCGTAATGGTGCGCGTGAACGCCGACGACCCCGAGGAAACTCATCAGTTTGAAGGCAAAGAGGTTGCTGCTCCCGACCTCGCAAATCGTTTGGGAGCCCGTGGCTTCCCTTCGCTCATCTTCATGGATGAGACAGGCGAGCACATTGGAACGCTGCCGGGCGCAGTGGAGCGCGACGATTTTATGCTGCTTATGCGATACGTAGGCACAGGAGCCTTCCGCGATCAGTCGCTTGAGGCATTTACAGACGAGTAGCCCCACTTCGTAACTTCATTTCAGGGCTCAGGCCCTTTCTGCTCCCACGCTCCCTTCGTTGCCTGATGCGCGTCAGCTACCAAGACGGCTACTACGTGCCGCTGCCCGAGGGTCATCCGTTCCCAATGGGCAAGTTTCCGGCGCTGCACAACCTGCTGCTCCGTGAGGGCCTGCTGCATCCCCACGAGGTTGTTCCTCCGCGCCAGGCCGACTGGGCTGATTTGCAGCATGTGCACACAGCTGATTATCTAAACGCACTTGCCGCGGGCACCCTCTCCGACCGTGCCGAACGCCGCATGGGATTGCCCTGGTCTGAGCGGCTCGTCTACCGCTCGCGGGTGGCGGTGCAGGGCACTCTCAACGCGGCTATGATGGCCCTCGAGGACGGCGTAGCGGCGAATATTGCAGGGGGAACGCACCACGCTATGCCGGGCCACGGCGAGGGCTTCTGCGTGCTCAACGACGTGGCTGTAGCCATCCGCGTGCTGCAGCAGGCGTGTTGGATTCAGCGCGTCTGCATCGTCGACCTGGATGTGCATCAGGGCAATGGCAATGCAGCGTTCTTTGCGGATGCACCCGACGTGTACACCTTCTCGATGCACGGCGCCAAGAACTATCCCTTCGAAAAGCCGCCCTCCACCCACGATGTACCGCTGCCCGATGGCTGCTCCGACACCGCCTACATGGAGGCGCTCACGACGCATCTACCCGCCGTGCTCGATGCCGCCCGGCCCGACCTCGTGTTCTATCTTGCAGGCATCGATGTGATGGCGGGCGACCGCTACGGACGCCTGGCGCTCACCCGCGAGGGCCTCCATCAGCGTGATGGCTACGTGCTAGAACAGATCCATCAGCGCGACCTGGCGGCGGTGCTCCTGCTTTCGGGCGGATACGCGGAAACGACCGCCGCCACGGCTGACCTGCACGCGATCATGCATCGCGAAGCTGCGCGTGTGTATGGGGCGTAGCGTGATGTCACCTCCGCATGCTCCGTTGGGAATGGAGGGATGGAAGCGTGGACAGGTGGATGAAAAAAAACATTCATCCTTCCCCCATCCACCCCCACACAAAACCGATAGCCGCTGCCTGACGAATCAAATCCGGTGCGCGTGGAGAAACGATACCGCAGTGCCGCAACCAGATTTGGTATGATGCGATAGTTGAGCAATGTGCTGTGGACGTTTCCCAGCAAAAGCGAGTAGGCGGAATCTCCGTGCGAACCCTGAATCTACGTTCGCAGACTGACTCTCCCCAGGATGATGCAACGGGATACAGTCCCCCATCCTGTCATCCTGGGATTGACCTGAGTAGGCAGATCAGCGTCGTGTCCGGTGGGTGCCTTCCCATACGCATGTGACTATAGACAGTCAAAGGACAAAATAGTCGCGGCCCCCATCTCGGCCATGTGCTACAAATTCGTCCTCTGCTGATTTGTGGTAGAAGGCCAGCGATGTGATATCTGGCGATGCTCAACGCTACCTGCGTCTTGAGTCCCTCGTTTTTCCAGACTCATTTTGCATGGAGACATGACCCTTCTTCTTCGCAGTCCCCTGTTCGTCTTCCTTGTGATTGGGCTTCTCGCTTCCGCCCCCGTTCCCGAGGCGCAAGGCCAGGAGCCCAGCCTCGAAATTAACCCTCCCACCCTGCAGGAAGATACTTCGCTTGCCGGGGCAACGGTTGAAACCCTCGGCGACGACACATCCGACCTGCTCGTCGGCGTACCCGGCCTCTCGTCCGACGGCGAGGCCGTGACCGCAGGCCGCGTTTACCGGTACGACAGCGCCTCCGGCGAACTCGTTGATTCGCTCACAGCGCCGGAGGAGCCCGAGGCCGGATTCGGAGCGTCTCTCACGCCGCTCGGCGACGTGGATGACGACGGCACGACGGATTTCGCAGTCGGATCGCTGTCGTCTGCGGAGGACGTAGACGCCGCAGCGCCTCCCGTGCTCGTGAGCGGAGCCTCTTTCGATCCCATTCGCACGCTCGATCCCGGCGATACTCCCGGAGCAGCCGCGTCCCTCGACGCTGGCACCGCGGAGAGCCCGGAGCTGCTGGCCGTCGGCAGGCCGGGCGAAGTGCTGCTCTTTTCCCTTCCCTCAGGCGAACTGGAACGTCGTCTGACCTCTCCCGCTGACACGCCCGAGCCCTTTTTCGGACACGAGGTAAGCGTGATCGACGACGTCAACGACGACGGCACGCCGGATGTGCTGGTGGCCGCTCCCATCGAACCGGAACCGTGGAGCGATGATCTCAAGCCACCGGAGATACAATCGGAACTCGACGACTTGGACGCCCTGGGCCGTGCGTACGTGTTCGACGGTGCCACCGGTGAGGTGCTCCACTCGTTTACACACGAGGACGTGCCCGACGAGAGCCAAAACCCCGACTATTGGGCTTTCGGCTCTTCCGTCGCTCAAGTCCCAGACGTGGACAACGACGGTGTTGACGACCTGGCAATTGGAATGCCGCATTTTGCCACGGGGATGGACCCTGACGGAGAAGTCCCTATTTTTAGCGGGGCCAGCGGGGCACACCTCCATACCCTCGAACAAGAAGAGGAAATTGATCCGGACGAACCCGGCGTCAAATCACACCGGACCTTCGGGCAGGGCATTGCTCCCGCCGGAGACGTGAACGGCGACGAAACCACGGATTTGCTGGTTACGAGCGACGACGGCAAGGTCTTCGTGCTGGACGGCGTGACGGGCGAGCAACTGGCGGGCCTCAAGGCTGATTTTTCTTCACGCCTCCGGGTGCACACATCGGTGAAGGATACGGGTCCGCGCCCGATGGTTTCGGCATCGCTTTCGGCGCTCCACGGTGACGACTCGGATCGCTCTCGTCTCGTTTTGGGCGGCGAAGACGTCCGTATCTACAACAGCGCCGACCTCGACATCCCCGAACGGTCTCCCGAAGAGGCCGACCAGATCCGGGAGATGAATCGAGCCAGCAGTGAAGAGCTGGCCTCGTGGATGCCCGATTCTTTGGGAGGTCACACTGATCCCTTCACGGTGCCGGATGACGAGGAGCCGAAAGTCGCTTCGATCTATGGAAATATGAGAGACGACGATCCTGATATCATTGCAGTAGATATTTCTTACAGCGAACGAATGCAGAACCGGAGACTCGATTCGCTCGATTCGAAGGGCGAAGACATCCGCGTTCGCGAGTTCGAGGGCCACGAGCTGCACGAAGGAAACATCCAGTACCGGGGCCATGAGGCCGTCGTGGTGGCGCTCTTCCCGGGCGACTACGCGCTTTCTCTCTTTGGTACGGTTACGGAGGACGACGATCCGGCAGAGCGGCGCGAGGAGCTCCGGGCCCTCCTCGAAGCGCTGTACACCGAGCGCCTGACGGAGCGCATGGAGGCGTACCCGCCCGAGACTCCGTGAGAGGCCTCCGCAGCGCAACGATGAGGAGCCCCGTATGACACCGGCCCCTCGAAGTCTGATTTGCTACGTCGTGTTCACGAACACTGGTTTACTTTTAGTTCCCCTTACCTGTCATGACTGTATCTGCCATGACTGTACGTATTGCAGCCGACTCATCGTCTTCCTTTCTTTACGCTCTGATGGCCGCGGGGCTGCTCCTGGCAGGCTCCCTGGCAGGCCCCACCCCCGCTCAGGCCCAGGACAACTCGGACTTCTACCTGGATGACAACGGCGTGACCGTGAAGTGCCCGGATGCCAACGTGGGGGATACCGGCGAGGTCGACGGCACCACCTACACCAAGCGCGACCGCGATGGGATGGATGATTTATTAAATGAAGATGGAAATAACCCCGACCTTGCTACCACCTGCACCAGCGGGATTACGGACATGGGAGCTCTGTTTAACGGTGAAGACGCCTTCGATCAGGACATCGGGAGCTGGGACGTCTCCTCCGTCACCACCATGCGCAATATGTTCGACGGTGCCGGCGCCTTCAATCAGGATATTGGGAGTTGGAATGTCTCCAACGTTGAAAATATGCTCCGCATGTTCTGGAGCGCCGAGTCTTTCAATCAGGACATTAGTAGTTGGGACGTCTCCAGCGTTACTGACATGAGCCGGATGTTCGTTGACGCTGACGATTTCAGTCAGGACATCGGCGACTGGGACGTCTCCAGCGTGACGGATATGAATCGCATGTTCCGTGCTGCATCATCTTTCGATCAGGACATTGGCAGTTGGGATGTCTCTAACGTCACCGATATGCGTAATATGTTCGAGTTTGCACCTTTCAACCAGGACATCGGGGATTGGGATGTCTCCAGTGTGGAGAACATGCAACGCATGTTTAAGGATGCGTCGTCTTTCAATCAAGACATCGGGGATTGGGACGTCTCCAACGTCAGCGACATGCGTCGCATGTTTGAGGGGGCATCAGATTTTGACCAGAATATAGACACGAAGACGGTCAATGAAGGCACCTCCGAGGAATACACCGCCTGGGACGTCTCCAGTGTGACTCGCATGGATTTCATGTTCCTGAATGCGACTTCCTTCAATGGAGACATCGGAGACTGGGATGTTTCCGGTGGTCCACGCTTGGTCGGGATGTTCAGCGGGGCCTCCTCGTTCAACCAGGACATCGGGAATTGGGACGTCTCCAGCGTCACCGACGTGTTTAATATGTTCGAGAATGCATCCGCCTTTAATCAGGACCTCGGAAGCTGGGATGTCTCCAACGTGACCTCCTTAAGCAGTATGTTCGAGAATGCAACCTCCTTCGACCAGGACCTCGGGGCCTGGAACGTTTCCAATGTGACGTTCATGGGCAGCACGTTTGATGGCTCTGGCCTCTCGGCCGTCAACTACGACCGCACCCTCATCGGATGGGCCGGGCGCGACGTGGAATCAGATGTTGACCTCGACGCTGGGGGCATCGAGTACTGCAATAGCAACGCGTTTCGTGAGCATCTCACGCAGGCCTACAACTGGACCTTCAACGACGACGGACAGCAAACTGACTGTCCCGACGAGGTACTGGCCGGCAACGGCTCGGCTGATGTGTCAAGCAGTGGCTCCGTCACCCTCGGCGATACCGATGCCCGCGTTGACTTCGACGGCGTGGGCGGCTCTGGACGCGTCACCGCCGCCCGCTTCGACGATATGCCCCGCAATGTCGGCGGCGTGAACGAAACAAACATCAGCCCCTACCGCGTGGTGATCGTGGCCGAAGCCGGGCTCTCCTTCTCCGATAATACCGAAGTGCGCTTCGACGAAGCCGCCTTCGGAGGCATTTCCGACCCCAATGACATCACCATCTACAGCCGACCCGTACCCGGCACCGGCGACTTTGCCGAGCTGACCACGAGCTACGACGATAGCGAGGACGAGATCGTCGCCACCACCGGCGGCTTCAGCGAGTTTGTATTTGCGAGCGACAGCAATCCGCTCCCGGTGGAGCTGACCGACTTTACCGCCACCCATGCCGAGGAATCGGTCTCCTTGCAGTGGGAGACTGCCTCCGAGGAGAACAACGCCGGCTTCGAGGTGCAGCGCGCCGACGGGGCTGCCGAGGACGCCTCCGATGACGACGTGTCGTGGACCACGCTCGGCTTCGTGGAGTCAGAAGCCGAAGGCGGCACGACCGATGAGCCGCAGTCGTACAGCTTCACCGCTGAAGAGGTTGACGCAGGCACGCACACCTTCCGCCTCCGCCAGGTCGATACCGACGGCACCGAGTCCTTCTCCGACCCGGTCGAGGTGGACGTTACCCTGGATGCGGCCTATGAACTTAGCGACGCCTATCCCAACCCCTCACGCAGTGACGCAACGCTGGAGTTGACGGTGCAGCAGACCCAGCCCGTTACCGCCACGGTGTACGACATGCTGGGCCGCCGCGTGACCACGCTCCACCGGGGCGAGATCGACGGCAACACGCCAACCGAACTGCGGGTGAACGCCGATGAACTCTCCAGCGGCACCTACTTCGTACGCGTGGAGGGCGAGTCGTTCAAGGCCACCCGCCGCCTAACTGTGGTCCGCTAACACTCGTGTGGGATTGCCAGTTCAAACGTAGAGGGCGCTTTCCAAAAGGAAGCGTCCTCTTTTTTGTGACGGGGTTGGAGGAATGCATGGGTATGCTACCCTCGTTTCGTATTCTCAGACGACAATTTGGAGCTACTGGGGCGCCGCCCCCACACCATGCGTGGCCGCCCGGTCCAGTCGTCTTTCTGATGCACGTCGATCCACCCCTGCGTGCGGAAGAGGCGCGCCACAGACTCAGCGCCGTCAGTGTGCGTTTCTACGAGCAGATATCCGCCAGGCTGCACCGCTTCGTATCCCCAATCGGCCAGCGCGCGGTAGAAGCGGAGCGCATCGGGGCCGGTGAAGAGCGCTTCGGGCGGATCGTAATCGCGCACGACTGCGCTAAGCGTGTCGGCTTCATCGTCGGGGACGTACGGGGGATTCGAGATGAGCAGATCCAGGGCCCCGGGCACGGCCGCAGCAGCATTGGGCGCAGCCATGTCGAAGGGCTGCCATGTGATGTCGAGGCCGAGCGCCGTCCCGTTGGCCCGTGCCACATCGAGCGCCGCCTCAGACACGTCGCCCGCGGCCACCCTGGCACCGGGACGTTCATGCTTGAGCGCGCAGGCGATGCATCCGCTGCCGGTTCCGGCGTCGAAGATGCGCGGGGCCTCAACATCCGCAAGCAGCGCCAGCGCCCGCTCAACCACGGCTTCGGTTTCGGGGCGTGGGATGAGCACATCGGGGCTGACCTGGATGCGCAGTCCATAGAAATTGGTGTGGCCCAGCACATGCTGAAGCGGCTCGCCCTGCATGCGCCGCGCTACGAGCGTCATGAACTGCTGGCGCTCCGCCTCGGTAAGCGAAGCGCGCGCATCGGCGGCCAGCTGGGTGGTCGACTGCTCCCGCACCTCGGCCAGGAGCCATCGCGCCTGCTGATGGGCGCGCCCTTCGACCGCCTCAAGGTGCTGTGCCGCCCAGTGCAGCGCCTCGTGCACTGCACATTCAGCAGGCAGCTCCGAATCCCCCAACAACGATATGCTCATGCGTACCGCACCTCAAACTGGCTGAACGCGTCGGTGGCTGCATTCCACTCCGCCTCGACCGACTCAACACGCGCCGGACGCGGCCCGTCGTGTACCGCATCGAGAAGTGTTTCGAGGTCAGCACGCGGCCCCTCGGCCTCCAGCCGGACCGAGCCGTCGGGTTCGTTGCGCACCCATCCGGTAAGACTGTGCTGCTGCGCAGTGGTGCGGGTAAAGTGGCGAAAGCCCACGCCCTGTACGCGTCCGGTAACGCGGGCCGACAGGCGCTGTGCTGGCGAATCCGAATGACTCATACGTTTAATTCTACTTGATGCAAGAATATGGCGCGAGAATACGTTAGAGGCACAGTACGCAAGCCACAACGCGAAACGATTTGCGCCCTGAGCGGCTTCGTCGTATCCTAACGAGCAGTATTCCTTTTCGTTGTATGCATTCACGATTCGCATCCCCTACTATGACTGCTTACACTGCGCGTCTGGGTTGGCTCTGCATGACTGCGCTGCTGGGCGCTCTGCTCGTGCTGGGCGGATGCGGCTCATCGGCCCCCGATACCACTATGCCTGCTGATCCTCCGACCCCTTCTGACGAAGAAGGTCCCAATCCTGAAAACCTGGTAAGTACCACAGGAACCGTTACCTACGTTGAAATGGAAGGCGGCTTCTGGGCGATTATTACACCCGACAGCACCCGCTACGACCCGAGCGGCTCGCTGCCTGACTCGCTCCAGACCGAGGGGCTTGAGATTCGCTTTCGCGGCGAGGAAAAGTCCAGCCAGCCCTCTATTCGCATGTGGGGCACCCCCATTGATCTGTTGGAGGCAATGCCCATTGACGACACCAAAGACAACTCCGAGTAGCCCATGGATTGAAACAAGTGATCCCAAAAGGTGCGCTCTTAGACCTCCTCCACCCTTCCATCCATCCATCCTTCCCTCCCCCCCTTCACCCCTCCATCCTTTCATGCATCGTTGTTTTGGGGGATACGCGGGCCACGTGCTCAACCGTACAGAGCGCATGCAAGCGTGAAACTGTGCGCGTAAACTTCTCGGCAATGGCCTGCGCCAGTCCAGCAAACTGCTCGGGTGCAAACCAGTCGTCGGGCGGTGTAGGAGCGGTCATGTAGAGCACCGGCGCCTGGGGATGCGTGTAAAGCGCATCTACAATGCGGAGCAGGCGGAGTGCGTCGTCGGTGGAGGCGAGCGTTACGTTCTCGACCGCCAGGCAGTCAGGCTCCACCAGTTCGTCGACGAGCGCGTTGTGGGCCGTGGTGCGGCTACGCTCGCGGAGCGCATCGAACGAGAGGCGGAGCACAGCATCGTGCACCTGACACGCCGCATCCAGCCGCTCTCGCGTGGCATCGGACGCCCCGACCCAAATGGTGCCGGTCTGATCATGCTGTGCCGTGCCCTCGCGGCGGTGGTCAGGCCCCTCCACGGGCTGCAAGGCGTAGCGCTGCCCAAAGGCATTGCGCAAGAAATGCTCGAAGCGCGTGGGTCCCACATTGGTTTTGGCAAAGGCCTCAGGACGCACGTTGCTGGAGGCCAGCAAGTAGACGCCGGCTGCGTCGAGCGCCTGCAAGGTATGCACCAGGCGGGCTTCGTTGGCCGGGTCATCGATCTCGACCTCATCGAGACAGAGCAGCGTGCATTGGTCGGCAATCGACTGCGCCACCGCTTGGGGCGGTGTTGTCTGCTGAAAGAGCGTGCGGCTGTGCACAAAGCCGCAGGGCGTATGCGGATGCAGCGCCTGGTACGCCGCCGCCATCAGATGCGTCTTGCCGGTGCCTACCGGTCCCACCAGATAGAGCCCACGCTTCCGAACGGTGCCCGCATGGCGATTCCAGATCGTCCGCATCCAGCTATCATCCCACGGCGCAGCCTCTACAAAGGCCTGCACGGCCCGGCACGCATCCGCCTGCGACGGAGTAGCTGGCACGTACGATGCAAACGTAGCCGATTCAAACCGAGGCGGCAGCGACAGATTCATAGGGTGTATATTCGGCGCTAAATGCAGGTGAAGGCAGGGGGGGAGCCCCACACATGATGGGGGCACACCCCGCTGTGAACGGAACACATAAAATGTTACAGAGGTTAAACCCGACTGTAGATATTCCGCTCATAACCCAATATACACACTCGTCGCTCCTGCTTTATAGCATGGATTCGACGCGTGTATTCTGATGCGTATGGATCGTTCTGATGTGGCGCAAATCGATGACTTTACCTGGGAACTCCCGGTATCCGCAGTGCCTGACATGCGGGTGCCGGTTCGGTTTCTGGCCAACGAGGCGCTACTTGAACGCATCCTGTTGGGTCCTACAGCCGACCAGATCATCCAGACGGCTTCGCTGCCTGGACTGGTCGGCCATCTTATGGTGATGCCCGACGTATCGCCCGGAAAGGGGGCGCCGGTCGGCATTGTGGCGGTGTCGAAGTACCCGGTCGGGGCCATTGCGCCCGCGGCTATTGGACGCGACATCAACACCGGGGTTCGGCTGCTGGGCTCCTCTATTCGCCTGTCGGATGTCGAGGGCGATCTCGATAATTTCCACGATGCGCTGTGCGAGGCCATTCCCTGTGGCAACGATGCCGAAGGCTCGCTGCATCTCAACAAAAGCGAGGTGGATCACGTGGCGCAGTCCGGAGCCCAGTGGGCGCTGCGTAGCGACATGGCGCGCCAGGATGATCTGGTGCGTGCCGAAGAGGGCGGGCGTCTCAACGAGTCGAACCCGGACAAGGTAAGCGCAGCAGCCCGCGATGCAGGGGCGCGCCAGCTTGGTACGCTGGGCAGCGGAGCCCACTTTATTGAGGTAGGCGTGGTCGAAGAGGTTTACAACCGGGCCGCCGGGCTCACCATGGGGCTCCGCAAAGGCCGTCTCACGGTACTCATCCACTGCGGCTCGCGCGGATACGGACGCCAGGTCTGCGATGACTACATCGAGCGCTTCCGCGAGGCGGGGCCGAAGCACGACACCACGCCGCCCTCCGACGACCTTGCGTACATGCCCCTCGACGTGTCGGAGGCCGAGGATTACATCGGGGCGATGCGTGCAGCAGCCAACTACGCCTACGCCAATCGCCAGGTGCTGGCTCACCGCGTCCGCGAGTCGGCCGACGACGCACTCGGCGGGCTGGGCGACCGCCTGCGCACCGTGTACGATGTAGCCCACACGCTCGGCCACGTCGAGATGCATCAGGTAGACGACCACCACGCACGCTGCTTTGTGCACCGGAAGGGCGCAGCACGGGCCTTCGGTCCGGGCACGCCGGGCATCTCGCTGCCGTACCGTGCGCTGGGGCAGCCGGTTATCGTGCCGGGCGAACGCAACAACACGTCGTTCGTAATGCTGGCCACGCGCGACAGCATGCAGAAAAGCTACGGCTCGGCCTGCCATGGCGCCGGGCGCACCATCAGCGCGCAAGAGATGTCGGCTCAAGCCTCGCTCGATAGCAGCAAAGGCGGCGTGCAGACGAAAGACGATGTCGAGGCCGTCGTCGATACCGTTGTGGGGGCCGGGCTGGCTTCGAAAGTGGCGCGCATCCGCCCGCTCTCCGTTGTCAGTAGCGACTAAGAATCGATGACACCCGCTCCAGGACAAGTGTCTCTTGCCTGCGTGACCATTGCGCCAGATCGAGACACTTCCCGGAGATGAACAACCCGGTGCTGGATGGATGGCAGGTAACGATCCCAAACGCCTCTTGGGACTCTCTGGTATAAAACCAAATCTGGTTGCCCGTTGGGAAATTGCTTCTGTGCACGACATCGGATGTTCGCCGATATCGGCAGTCCGCGACCGTCCAAGTAGGGCCGCCCAAGCATAGCATGAAGGACTGACGAATACACACGACGGAATTGCCTGCACGACAAATCCATCTCCGGCAGGTGCCGATCTCGCACCTTTGCTCCCCAGCCAGCGATTTCCTCCCTATGCCAACGTGTATAAGGCGGTGGACGGCCTGGGAATCCGATCGTATGATATAGGAGACGGTTGGATCTTAGCGTGCAACGCAGGGCGCTGATCAAACAAGTGGAGCGTGGGGTACAGCGCCCCCCCGAAGTATCCAAGAAAGATAGGGGGAATCAGCGTCTGTTGTTCAGGCGCCGGTTGAAAGCACAGTTCAAGGGGGGCAAAGCAGCACCCTCGCATTCCCTTGGGATAGACCAAAGCGGTTGTCGCGGCACATGTGCAGAGAGATCTCAGGCAGACAGAGGCAACAGGGGCCTGGGTACGGTCCTTGCATCGCTAACGAGCAGCCTGCTGCCTCACATGTAATTAGATACACATGAAAATGGATACTTAGGCAGCAGCCCCTCCCTTGCGCTTTTTGCATGCCCCTGGTTTCAGATGTGCTTCTGCACGCACATCCCCAAGGCACAGGCGCCCCTTTGCACCCGACTGCTGCGCTTTTATGGTCGTATCGTCACGGTTGCTTCTGGACAAGTGTGTGTCTGTTCGAGTTCGCACGCTACTTATCGCGTTGCTGCTCGGAACCGCTCTTCTTGGGTTGCCTCATCTTGGTATGGCACAGTCCTCGCCTTCTGCCGACTCCTCAGCGCATGCGGAGGCGGTAGACCGCGTTGTACAAACGTTTGAGAAGGGAACGCCCGAAACGCTGTTTGCTTCTGCGGCTGAGCGCGTTGAACTGAGCGTGCTGGGATCGCGCTCGTACTACAGCCGCTCGCAAGCCTTCTACGTGATACGCGACTATCTGCGTCAACATGCGCCTCGCTCGTTTGCTATTGACCGCACCGCCGAGGCCGACGCCAGCTTGTTTGTAATGGGCATTTACCATCACGACCAGGCCGATACGCCCGTGCGTGTCATGGTCCGCTTCGACGAAGGCTCTACCGCATGGGTCTTCCATGAACTACGCATCGAAGTGGCTGGGAAGCTTCCCTCCAGAAGCTGAGCTGAGAGAGCATGGGTGTTGATCAGCTCGTCATCGCGCCAGCCGGGGGGCACCTCCTCCAGATAGCAGAGACGAAGGGTCCAGGCCAGGAGCAGGATGCCCACGATCGTTACCCAATGGACCAAGCGGCGTCTGGAGAATGGACGATACTCTCGAGTCATGGCCCTCCGATCTGCACCGGAGGCAGGAGCACACGGTCGTCCTTGGCCACGCCGTCCACGATCACCGGAAGGCGGCTCATATCGTCTCGCGTGTACAGACCGACCTGCAGGTGGTGAAGACCAGGCTCTGCATCTCCGTTGACCTCGAGACGGTGCCGTTGGACGAGTATGTCCCCCGCCTTCCATTGCCAAGAGGGAACGTCCAATCGGTCCACTTGACTGACGACCTCTCCCGCCTGGTCCAAGAGGTGGGTGAACTGCGTCACTTCGCCGCGCATCGGTCCTACCACGCGCCATAGGGTCACGACATCAACCTTCTCATTGGGGGTCACAGTCGACGCAGACACCGCATACCCGATCAACTCTACAGCATCGCCGAGGGTGACGGGAAGGGACAGCGGCTCGTACGCTGCTCGGGGGGCCTCGGCCGGGAATCGGTCCACAGCGCTCCAGTAGGCATCTCCATCCCCCATGTCCGAGAGCAGCGTCCCCACAGCGTCCACCACGTCAACGCGGTACACCCCAAACGAGGGGATGAGGTCATCCGGCCCGAGGAGCTCACGATGGACGAGCCGGGCATGCTCCCGAAGGAAGTCCGCTAGGAAATCAG
>NZ_JAWOAR010000306.1:0-4523 GCF_046498435.1 Longimonas sp.
GCGGCGGCGGCGAAATCAGCGGCACGCCCGGCATCGAAAAGCGCACCTCTGCAATCCACGGATAGACCTTCTCGCCAGGCAGTTGTCCCCCCTCGCCCGGCTTGGCCCCTGCGCCATCTTGATCTGGATCTCGTCGGCACTCGTCAGATACGGCAGCGTCACGCCAAACCGCCCCGAGGCCACCTGCTTGATGGCACTGCGCGCAGGATGGGCGTCGGGATACCGCTCGGGATGCTCGCCGCCCTCGCCCGTGTTGCTGCGTCCGTTGATGCGATTCATGGCTTCAGCGAGCGTACGGTGCGTCTCGTCCCCAATGGAGCCGTACGACATGGCCCCCGTCTTAAAGCGCTGCACGATGGACGTCCACGGCTCTACCTCGTCGATGGGACACGCGTGGCCGTTGGCATCCACAATCTGCAGCAGCCCCCGCAGGTCACGGGCGTTTGAACCGGTCTGGTTCACGGAGGCGGCAAACGTCTCGTAGCGTGCCTTGTCGGCGTCGCTGCTGCGGGTGGCATGCTGCAACGCGGCAATGGCCGATGGCGAGAGCGCGTGCTGCTCGCCCGTTCGGCGCCAGCGGTAGCGCCCGCCCACATCCAGGTCCGATGCGCTCGCAGGAGCCGACGAACGGGCCGACGGATAGCCCATGGCGTGTCGCTCGCGAGCCGCCGCTTCGATGGCATCGAGCCGGGCGCCACCAATGCGACTTGGGGTGTTGGTGAAGTAGGCGTCGATCACCTCGTTGTGCAGCCCGAGCGCCTCAAAGATCTGCGCGCCCTGATAGCTCTGCAAGGTCGAAATGCCCATCTTCGACATCACCTTGAGGATGCCCTTGTTGAGCGCCTTCCGGTAGCGGGTAGCGGCCTCGTGGGGCGTGCCCTGCAGGTCGGTCGTGGCCGCCAGATGCCGCACGGTAGCCAGCGCGCCGCGTGGACAGATCGCCTCGGCTCCGTATCCCAGCAGACAGCACACGTGATGCACCTCGCGCGGCTCCAGCCCGTCCACAATGAGGCTGGCCTGCGTGCGGGTGCCGGCGCGTATGAGATGATGGTGCAGTCCGGCCACGGCCAGCAGCATGGGCATCGGAAAGCGATCGTTGGAACGGGCACGATCCGACACGACCAGCAGTTCAGCACCGTTGTGCAGCGCCCGGTCCGCATCCGCAAACAGCCGGTTGAGGGCGGCCTGAAGCGTGCTGGTGCACGACACGGTGGCATCCAGCGTAGCGGTGTTGAGGCGGGCGGATACGCGGCGAAGCCGGGCAGGCGTAAGAATCGGGTCGTCCAGGCGCAGCGCCTGAGCGTGTTCGGGGGTTTCTTCGAGCAGGCTCTTTTCGGGACCCAGGTACGTGTACAGGCTGGTTACGAGCTCCTCGCGGATGGCATCGAGCGGCGGGTTCGTGACCTGCGCAAAGAGCTGCCGGAAGGAGTCGTAGAGCAGGCGCGGACGCTCGCTGAGTGCGGCAATTGGGGTGTCGTCGCCCATGGAGCCGATGGGGCTGCTTCCGGTTTCGCCCATCGGACCGATTAGCATGTCGAGGTCTTCTTGTGTGTACCCGAATGTGCGCAGCATGCGGTGCAGCGCGTCGGAATCGCCGTCGAGAGATGCGTTGGCGGTGCCATTCGTTGCGTGGCCGTTGCGTGTGCTGGAGGCGGGTTCAGGGGGATGTGACGCATCGTCGAGGGTTTGGAGGTGCGTCTCAACCCAGGTATGGTACGGCTTTTTCGCGGCAAGGCGCTCAATGAGCTGGGTATTCGTGATGAGCGAACCCGTGTCCAGATCCACCACGGTCATGTCACCCGGACCCAGGCGCTGCTGCTGCACAATCTGCGAGTCGGGCACATCGAACGCGCCTGCTTCCGACGCCATGACCACGCGGTCGTCGTCGGTCACGAGGTAGCGCGCCGGGCGCAGACCGCTGCGGTCGAGCACCGTACCGATGTGGGAGCCGTCGGCAAACGAGATGGCCGCTGGGCCGTCCCACGGCTCGGTGAGGCAGGCGTGGTATTGAAAAAAGGCGCGCTCCTGCGGGGAAAGCTCGTCGTTGTGCTCCCAGGCGGGCGGGATCAGCATGCGCAGGGCGTGGGGCAGCGGGCGTCCGCTGTGCAGCAGCACCTCCACCGCGCTGTCGACGATGCACGAATCGCTGGCATTCAGGTCGAGCACCGGGCGGATGCGGTCGAGGGCATCGCCAAAAGGGTGCGCCCCGAACTGCGCCTCGCGGGCCCGCATCCGGTTGACGTTGCCGCGCAGGGTGTTGATTTCGCCGTTGTGGCAGATGCGACGAAACGGCTGCGCGAGCGACCAGCGGGGCAGCGTGTTGGTGCTGAAGCGCGCATGCACCAGCGCAAACGCGCTCATCAGCGCCGGAGCCGACAGGTCGGGGAAGTACCCGCGCAGCTGACCGGCCGTCAGCATCCCCTTGTACACCATGGTTTGCGCCGACAGGCTGGCCACGTGGATGGTGGCGGCGGCCTCGGGCAGGCGTGTCCGGATCTGCCGCTCGATGCTGCGGCGCGCCACGTACAGCTTCCGCTCGAATGCAGACCTCGACGGACGCTCGCCCGTGGGCACCACCACGCACTGCACGATGGTCGGCTCGTTTTCGGTAGCCACGTTGCCCAGGACATGCGATTCGGTGGGCACGGTGCGCCAGCCGAGCACCGAAAGGTCATTGGATTGCAGGGTGGATTCGGCGAGCTGGATGCAGGCGGTGCGCAGCGGACGGTCGTTCGGGAGGAAGAGCGTACCCACGCCGTACGCCCCCGGCTCGGGCAGGTCGATCGATTGATTGTGTGCCCATTGTCGGAAGAACGCATCCGGAATCTGGATCAGCACGCCTGCCCCATCGCCGGTAGTGCCGTCGCATCCACAGGCCCCTCGGTGCTCCAACTGCTCCAGCACCGACAGCCCCTCATCGACTGCGGCGTGTGAGGGAGCGGCGTTCATGTGCGCGACAAAGCCGAGGCCACAGGCATCCCGTTCGCGATCGACAGACAGCGCATCGGCGTAGGTAGACATACGGAGCAAGCGGTAAGTCCGCTGGAAGCGAAGTATAGATGAACCCAAAAGGAAATGAAGCTACCATGCAGATACAGTGAGGTTTGGGTTTGTGACTGCTCACGCCCTTTCGGAAGCGCTACCACCGCGTCGAAAGCGCTTTTCTTCACAGAGCGACGGGGATGGACCTACAGTCTTGTGCATGTTGCCCCCGAAGTACCGGAGACGCGTCCACATATCAGGCGGTGTCGTCGCCCCCTCGTGTCATGTCACAGGTCAATGTTTGAGTAGCACGGGCGAGTGATTGTCATGAAAGTCCACAAAAGATCCCGGATCAGCGGCGCCAGGGGCGCCTTGCCTGTCCTGAACTCGATTCAGGATCTGGATGACGGGCGTTGGGGGGGCTGTGCGACTTCTGAACCTATAGCACAACACGTGCTGAGATCCTTCCGCCGCTCCGCTCTGTCAGGATGACGGAGAAAGACGGTATCGTGATGTTTTTTTCTACGTCCGTGCTGCTCAACATGCAATCGTTCAGTCACCGCCGGTGGCACCTTGCCTCGTTCCCTGTTATATTTAGCTGGTGCATGCTTTTGTGCGCTTTCGACGTTCGCTTGTGGTATCCGAAACACACCACGCGCTATGCTCCGCTGGCTGATGCTTATCGTTTTGATCACCGGCCTCATCGGCTGCACGAACGGAGGGTCGCAGACGGCGCATCCCGATGCCGACGGGTTGGCCAGCTACTATGCCGACCACCTGGCAGGCAATGCCACCGCCAGCGGCGAGCCGTACAATCCGAATGCGCGTACCGCCGCCCATCGCACGCTGCCATTTGGCACAAAGGTGCGCGTTACCCGCGTGGATACCGGCGATAAGGTCATTGTGCGCATCAATGATCGCGGACCGCAACAACGCGAACGCATTGTGGATCTGTCGCGGCGCGCGGCCGAAGCTCTCAACATGATCGACGCAGGCGTTGTATCCGTTACGCTGGAGGTGCTGGAGGAGGGGGCTGCCACGCGTGAGCCGGACACGGTTTCCTCGCCCTCACCAACGACCGCAGACTGATACCTGCTCGCTGTTTGCCCTGTACTGGAGTTTGTGCACGATGCGATTCCTGCTGGCTGTTCTTGTTGTCGGGTTAGGCAGTGTTCTGGTTGGCTGCACCAGCACGGGCTCTATGGCGCACGAGTCTGGCGCCACCGCCACGGGCGTTGCCAGCTACTACGGCGACAAGTTCGACGGACGCACCACCGCCAACGGCGAAACCTTCGACAACAGCGCGTACACCGCTGCCCATCGCACGCTGCCGTTCGGGACACGAGTGCGCGTGACCCGCATCGACACCGGCGAACAGGTTACGGTGCGCATCAACGATCGCGGACCGTTTGTAGACGGACGCATCATCGACCTGTCGCAGCGTGCGGCGCGCGACATCGACATGATCGCTGACGGACTGGCGGAGGTCCGCATTGAAGTGGTTGACGAGGGCGACGAGTCGCCCTCCGACGAAGCGCCCG
>NZ_JAWOAR010000169.1:0-3814 GCF_046498435.1 Longimonas sp.
TCGCACGTTGACATCGCGGTTGTACCAGGCCTGACGCAAGGCATAACCCGGCTGTTCACGTCGCTCGTCGAGCGAACGTGTGAGGTAGAGGCGCTGGACTTCGATGTACACGTTAGGTTGGAGGCCGCCCGGGATATCCGCTTCGCTCCTGATCCCGGGCTAAGGATTTGCAGCCCATAGCCGGGGACCGCTTGCGTCCCCGGCGACATTAAGGCGAGTTTCGTCGCTCACCGATTGCAAACACCTGTATGATGATTCAGCGCAGATGGTATAACCTGGCCTAAACACCGCCCGGCACAGGTTCACAGGCTACACGTCGCTAAACACGTACCACGGCGCGCCGTGTCCCTACTTTTCTTACGTGGTCCTCTGCATGTCAAATCAAAGGGGGAAAAGTCCACGCATCAACGTCGCATGGTGGAGCCATGCAACGAGGGGGCTAAACAGACACCGACCACTGTCGGCACCGTCGGTGCCAGGTCCTGTGAGTCATCTCAACAAGTCGCAAGGCGGCACGATTGCACACGAGTTCGCGTCTGCCGGCTGCCGTTCAGCGCGCTACGTGCTCGATCGCACAACCAGCTCGGACGGCAGAACGCGCTGGCGCGGCGTTGTAGAGGTGCCTCCTTGCAAGAGGTCGAAGAGGCGGCGTGCGGCCTGTCGGCCCAGATCGTGCACGGGCACGCGCACCGTGGTGAGCGCCGGGGTGTTGTACCGCGCGCTGGGGATATCGTCGAATCCCACCATGGCGATGTCTTCGGGGATGCGAAGCCCTTCTTTCTGGAGCGCAGCCATGGCGCCAATGGCCATGTAGTCGTTGCACGAGAAGAACGCATCGGGGTGCGGGTTGAGTGAGGGGATCTTTTCCCCTGCTTTGTATCCACTGGCCCGCGTAAAATCGCCTTCGATAACAGGCTGTGCATCGGGATCGAGCCCCGCTTCTGTGAGTGCATCGCGGTATCCCTCTGTGCGTTCGCGTACATCATGACTTTCGGGCGGCCCCAGAATAATGCCGATGCGCTCGTAGCCGCGTTCGATGAGATGCGAGGTGGCTTTGTAAGCGCCGCCGTAGTTCTCGATGTCGAACGTGTCGTACGATGTAGATTGAAGCGGGCTATTCATAAACACAACAGGCACATCGATTGCCATGTCGTCGAGCAGCTTGGATTGCGTCTCGACATGTGTGGTCATGACAAGTAGTCCGTCGGCACGACCGCGCAGGGCATCCAGCGCCGCTTCGCTTTCTGAGAGGCTGTAGTGCGAGCTGGAAATGAGCAGGTAGTGATTGGCCTTTTGAGCGACCTCGTCGATGCCCCGAATGATCTCGGAGAAAAACTCGCCGTGAGGAGCCGGAACGATAACCCCGACGACCTGGGTGCGTCCGTGGCTCAGGCTCTGCGCTGTTGCGTTGGGCCGGTATCCCATGTCTTGCGCCACGGTTCGGACGCGCTCTTGGGTTTCGTCGGTTACCAGTTCGCTGTGGTTAAACACGCGCGAAACCGTCGTGGCTGATACGCCAGCGACTTTGGCAACATCGCGAATGGTAACTCCCATGATGGTGGAAAATGATCAGAATAAAATGTACTACGGGCGTACCGTGCGCGACACGCAGCCTTGTAACACTGCGTCATAAGGAACCGGTTTCATTGGGTGCAGTCCGCTGTTGTAGGAAGGGGGTATTCAAAATTGAAAAATGCCCTTCGCCAATCCAAAACCCAAAATCTAAAATGGAAAGGAGCTTGCACCTTTGTCTCCCACCTTCTATTTATAAGCGGTGACCACCAGAATAATGTAGAAACAGTGAATGAGCATGCGGTCTGTGTGCGCACAACAGAATATGGCGTTTTGTGTTATATTTGAATTTAACAGTCAAGATTACCTCCAACACCTTGTTTCATTCAATCCCTACCTGTCCATGATGGCTCAACGTATACTCCCGATTTTGCTGTCCTTCCTGCTCGTTGCTCCCGTAGCGGCACAAGAGTACAGCGGTACACTGACCACCGACGCGCCCACCCGGGGCAATGGGGCTCACTACAACACGCACACCTTCACGGCCGAGGCGAACCAGGAGGTCACGGTGCGTCTGGAAGCCCCCACCGACGACTTTGACACGTACCTGCTCGTGCAGGCTCCCAATGACGAGACCTATGAGAACGACGACCACGGGAGTTGCTGCGACGTCTCCCAGGTCACATTCAACGCGCCCCAAGATGGGGAGTACGAAATATGGGTTAGTGCGTACTCGGCAGAAGACGGAGACGAGTATGGCGACTACACCGTCACTGTAGACCGCATGCGCTACGAAGTGGTTGAGGAGGTGAGCGGGCGCCTCGATCCGGAAGACGAAGAGTCCATCAAAGGTGAGTACTTTGACTCGCTTATGATGGATGTGCCCGATGGACCGTTCATCGTAGAACTTCGCGCATTGGGCTTTGACGGCTACCTGCGCGTTATGTCGCCCGACGGCGAAAGCTGGCGCAACGACGACTACGGATCATCGGAGAGTTCGTACCGCCTTTCGCGGGTGGAAGATCTTCAGGGCGATGGCGGCGAGTGGCAGGTTGACGTGACCAGCTACAGCGAGGGCGAAACAGGCGCATACGATGTGCGCATTCTGACTCCGGCCGATGAATGAGCCGGATCCTAACGACTTCTGAAAGCACGGCCTGCTCCTGCTACCTGCTGCCCGTCAGTTCGATGATGAGGCTTCGGGGGTAGGGGCAGGCGGTACGTGCTCGGTTTCTACGCCGCCATTTTCTTCTGCTGCGTGCTTGTCGTGGTCGGCCCACAAGCGTCCGCTGTCTTCAAGCCACTGCCACAGTGCAGGCAAGAAAGTGAGCGCCGCCAGCAATGTGGCCCCAATGCCGACTGCTGCCAGCATACCAATGGAGCGCAACCCGGGGTGGAAGCTAAGCAGCAGCCCTCCAAACCCGATGATCGTTGTAAGTGAGCCAATGGTGACGTGCTCGCCGGTCGATCGCAAGACCGGCCAGATGCTTCCGAATCCCTCTTCGCGATACCGGTGCACCAGGTGCACGCCCGCGTCGTTGCCGATGCCGAGCACGGCTGGAAGCACCACCATGTTGTAGAAGTTAAGCCGGAGGCCAAAGACCTGCATAATGAGCAGCATCCAGAGCACGCCGACTACGAGCGGAATCAGCGCAAGCGCGGCCCAGCGCACCCGTCCGAAGTTGATGTACATGAGCACCATTACGATGAAGAAGGTGGCGGCAATCATGTAGGGGGCTTCCGCCTGCATCAGGCGAAGCATGTCGGCGGCCACAAGCGACGTAGACCCTGCATGGTAGGTTGTGCTGTCATCGAGCACCACCGTGCCCACCTCCTCGGCAAACGCCATTGAGTTGCGCCCATCCGAAAGGCCCACGCTTGGGTACACCATTACGAAGCGGCCCAGCTCGCCGTCGCGCGTGGTGAACTGATCGCGCAGGAAATCGGGCACATCCTCCATGGCCACCGGCTCGGTGGTCTGCGCAGCGCGGCGCAGCTTCTGCATGTCCTCGGAGTCGTCCTCGCGCAGGTAGCGGTTTTCGGTAGCTGTTTCTCGAATGGATGCGATGCGGTCGAGCTTCGCTTGCTGGGTTGAGTCAGTAATTGGGAAGCGCTCCTGCAAGCTTTCGACAGCAAGAATGGTGGAGGTCGAGTCTTGCGCCCTCTCGCGTAGCGTGTTCACAATGCGCGGCACATCCTCTTGCGTATCGGCCACAATGTACGCCGGGTTGCGCCGTTCATTGTCGTCCGATTCGACCGCGTCGATCACCGCAGCGCGCTCATTGTAGTCCTCGTATTCGGG
>NZ_JAWOAR010000233.1:0-5484 GCF_046498435.1 Longimonas sp.
GGACTTAAAGGCATGCGCATCGGCGGGGCCGAGGTCACGCATCGCCATGCCAACATCTTCGTGAATCGCGGCGGTGCCACGGCAGCCGACGTGTGTGCGCTCATCACGCGTGTGCAAGACACGGTCGAAGCCGAAACGGGCTACCACCTTGACACTGAAATCGACTTTGTGGGCGAGTTTGCCCCGCCGTCGAAGGCCGAACCGCAGTTCATGCCCAAGCCCGAGGGCATCGTCACTGCCGCCGAGCGCGCCAAGATGGCCGCAGAGTGAGGTGCAGACGCTGGAATGATATCAACTCGGCATGCTCCGTTAGCGTGTGGAGGTATGAACGAATGGACGTGAAAACGTCCACCCGTTCCCCCCTGGCGCGCCCAGATTGGGCCTGACTATTCTGCCTCATCCCACTGGTCAAACCAGCGCAGCATCTGGTTCAGGCGCTCCACAAGGTTAACCGGCGTGCCGCCGCGCGAGAGGCCGTGGCCCTCGCCCTCGAACATCACCATCTCGGTGGGGACGCCCCCATTCTTCAGCGCGTAGTACCACTCCATGCCCTGTCCGATCGGCGTGATGTGGTCGTCCTGGCTGTGGATGATGAGCGTGGGCGTGGTCACCTGATCGGCAAACTGCAAGGGGGAGCGATCCCAGTAGTAGTCGAAGTTCGTCCACAGCGAGCCGCCGAACTCGGCGTTCATCTGGCGGGGTGGAAAGGCCTGCGTACCCGCCTCCGAAATCCAGTTGCTCACGCTGCGCTGCGTAACGGCGGCGCGGAAGCGATCGGTCTGCGTCGTGATCCAGTTGGTGAGGAATCCTCCGTGACTGCCACCCGTGATGAGCAGGCGCTCGCTGTCGATGCCGTCGAAGCGCTCCAGCGCCGCGTCCACCAGCGTCATGTTGTCGCGGTAGTCGACGCCGCCGTAGTCGATGCGCACCTCGCTCTGAAAGTCGTGGCCGTAGCCGGTGCTGCCGCGATAATTGGTGAAGACCACGCCGTATCCCGCTGCTGCGAGCATCTGCATCTCGTGAAACCACTGATGCCCCCACATGCCGCCGGGGCCGCCTTTAATGTTTAGCACAAGCGGATACGAGTCGCCCTCCTCGAATCCAACGGGCCGCAGCAGAAAGCCGTCGAGCGTACCGCCGCCGTCGTGCTCGAACGTGAAGCGTTCGTAGGGCTGCACCGCGAGCGAGTCGAGCATCTCAGCGTTGAAGGTCGAGAGCGCCTGTGCGTCCGAGCCGTCGGCGCGGGCCGTCCACACCTGGGGCGGCGTCGTTTCGTCGTTGCGCGTATAGGCGATGCGCGAGCCATCCTCCGAAAACGAGGGCGCGCTCAGGCTGGCGTCATCGCCGGTGAGCACGGTGGATTCGCTGTCCTCGGCAAGCTGAAAAATGGGACGCGCACCGCGATAATCGGCACTGAAGAACGGCTGGTCGTGTCCCTCGGGCCACTGCACGTTCGAGGTGCTCAGATTCATGCCGTCGTGCAGCACCTCGGGCGTGCCGCCGTCGACCGGGATGCGGTGCAGCTCGGTGGGCTCGTAGCGATCGGCGGTGTGATGGTACAGGAGATGCTCGCCATCGGGTGCAAACACAGGGCGTTCGGCGCGGCGGTCGGGGGTATCGAGCGTGCGGATATCGCCATCGGGGAGCGTGATCAGGTGGAGGTCCTGATTGAACCCGGCATCGAACTCTTCGCCCGTCAGGTCGGCGTTAAAGGCAACGGTTTCGCCATTGGGCGATGCAGTAGCGTTGTGCACGTGATAGTCGGCGCTGCGCACGAGCGGAGTGAGCGTGCCCTCGTCGAGGGTGAGCAGCCAGAGCGTGCGGCGCTCGGCGCCCAGGAAGCTGCCGGTGCCGGTGCGATACGCGGCCTCGCGCACCACGGTGGTGTCGGGACGCGGCCCCTCGGGCTCGTCGGCTTCTTCGGTCGGATCGTCGACGGTGGGGTCGATGGAGAGCGTGAGCAGCATGTGCTCGCCATCGGGCAGCCATTCGTAGGCGTGGATGCTGCCTTGCTCCAGTTCGGTAACGGCGTTGGCCTCGCCGCCGTCGGTGCGGATGGTGTAGAGCTGCGGCTTCTCGTCGCGACTACTCAGGAACGCAATGCGATCGCCACTCGGCGACCAGCGCGGGCTGCGGTCGGACGGGCCCTGCGTAAATGCGTACGGCTCTTCTGAGCCGTTGGCGGGCGTCATCCACAGGCTGGATTCGCGGCTCCGGCGGTCGTCGGATATGGTGGTGCGCACGAACACGGTGCGTGTACCATCGGGCGAGATCTGAGCGTCGCTGCTCATCTGGAGATTGTAGTAGTCGGCGGGTTGCATGCCGCGCTCTTGGGCAAGCAGTGGGGCCGTACTGGCCATGACAAGCAACAACATCCCAAGAAAGGCGGTGCGAAGCGAAACCGTGGGCATAGCGTTCAGATGCAGGTGGGGGCAGAGTGCATGGGCCTCCAAGATACAAGCTACCGATCAGGAATGCACACCTACACGCTTGCGTATGGTGCAGGAGGGGACACGAAGGTTCTGCTTCCCTTCAACATCACAAAAAGGGCAGCATATGAATGGCCTGTGATACAATATTTCCACTTCTTATTTTTTGATATATTGCACAAAACAAAAAGGGCGAACGGTAGACCGTTCGCCCCAGAGGATTGTTTTCGTTGGTGTTGCTAATCGTGTACGTCGGCTTACAGCGCGCCCACTGCCAAACTGATCAGAGAGAACCGGCACACGGGCCGTCTGTCGTTACGGTTGGATTTCCGAGATGTGCACCCGGCTGGTCGAGTAGTTGTCGGATTCGCTATACGCCCCCACCCAGATGTTATACTGACCGCTTTGCGGGCGATTGAACGCAATCATGGCATCGAGCCCTTCGCCGCCGTCGTCGTTGCAAAACCACTCGCCGCTGGGCGTGCGCACAGTGAGCGTGACATCCACATCGGTCTCTGTGTAGATGTACAGCGAGGCACTGCCCGCGCTGTAGTCCAGGTTCACGTCGGGTGCATTTGCCGCCAAACGGCCCCGACAGCCATTGCCCTGGATCGGATTCTCAATGGACCCACCTGCAACGACCTCGGTGGTGTGCGGATCGGGCCAGAAGCCAGCCGACAGCTGCGCCGTGCCGTAGGTGGCGGTGCCCTGCCAGTTCAGCGTGCCCGAGGAGCGGGTGCTCGACGGAGCGCTCTGACCGATATTGCGCGTGGTGCTGGCGGAGGACGTAGAAGCGTTCTGCGACCCACGCAACTCGCTGAATACGACTGAGGCGCTGGGGGTGTCTCCGCCACTGCCGTACGTGCCTACCCAGATGTTGTAATTGCCAGACTGCGGGGCATCGAACTCCAGGCGGGCGTTCGTGCCTGAGCCGCTGTCGTCATCGCAGAGCCACTCGCCGTCCGGCGTGTACACCAGAAGCGTGACATCAACGTCAGATTGCACTTCGATGCTCAGCGGATAGCTGCCGCTCTGGTAGTTAAGGTCCATGTCGGGCGCATCCATGTGGATGTAGCCACTGCACCCCTGAAAAGGGATTGCGGTACTTCCCCCTGCGCGCACAGAGTGGCTCTGAGGGTCGGGGCTAAAGCCGCTGGAAAGCGAAATCGTGTCGTATGTGGGCGTGGCGCGCCAGTTGGGCTGCTGCGCCTGAGCGGGAAGGGCGCTCAGTGCAAATAAAATGATCCCCACGAGGATGAACGAAACAGAGCGGAACGAGACAACGGGCTGTGTAAAGCGGGTAACAGTAGCCATAATGTTCTGTGGTGTTAAGTGTAACAAGCCGGCGTACATGTTGAATATTTCAATAAGTACACCAATACTATAATAAAGTTCAACCAAAGACTAATAAATCTATGCACTGGACAGTGCCCAACGTGCACGCTTTTGGCGTTGGGTATATGCGCTTCGGACGCATGTGCACCTGGGGCTGTCCAGCTTTCCATTTCGCGTGTGTCTCTTCTGCGTGTGCCCTCCCTGATGTGAAAGGGCTTTCTTCAGAGTGACCTTCACACGAAGATCGCACCCATTCCGGACTGTGCGTCGTATGTTAACGCGTTGCGCTATTTCTCCACTGCATCCGATCCTGACTCATGGCTGAGGCCGACCGCTCTGCACTCATTACCACCGACACGCACGGGGTGCGCACCCATACCTGTGGCGAATTGCGCACCAAGCACGAAGGCGACCCTGTCGTCTTAAAAGGCTGGGTGGATACACGACGCGATCTGGGCGGACTCGTGTTTATCGATCTGCGCGACCGCTACGGCCTCACGCAGATCGTTTTTAGCCCGCAGGCCAATGAGGAAGCCTACAAAACAGCCCAGCAGCTCCGAAGCGAAGACGTCATCTCGGTGCGCGGAACGGTTGCTGCCCGTAAAGATCAAGCGGTGAATCCGGCCATGCCTACCGGCACCATCGAAGTACAGGGGGATGCGTGTGCCGTGCTCAATGTGAGCAATACGCCGCCGTTTGTAGTGTCCACCCAAGACGAGAGCCGGGTGGATGCGAACGAGGATCTCCGTCTGAAATACCGCTACCTGGATCTGCGCCGTCCCGCCTTGCAGCGCAATCTGGAGCTGCGCCATCGTTTCTACCAGACCACGCGCCGCTTCTTCGACCGGCATGATTTTCTGGAGGTGGAAACGCCCGTGCTCATGAAGTCGACGCCCGAGGGCGCGCGCGACTTCCTCGTGCCGAGCCGCCTGCATCCGGGGCACTTCTACGCGCTGCCGCAGAGTCCACAGACCTACAAGCAGATCCTGATGGTATCGGGCCTGGATCGCTACGTGCAGATCGTGA
This sequence comes from Longimonas sp., assembly GCF_046498435.1. Lineage (NCBI taxonomy): Bacteria > Pseudomonadati > Rhodothermota > Rhodothermia > Rhodothermales > Salisaetaceae > Longimonas > Longimonas sp. The sequence continues at coordinate 4,791 of NZ_JAWOAR010000233.1, forward strand.
AGTGCTTTCGCGATGAGGACCTGCGCGCCGACCGCCAGCCCGAGTTCACGCAGGTGGATGTGGAACTGACCTTTGCCACCGAGGAGCAGGTCTACGATTTGATGGAAGGGCTCATGGCCGACCTCTGGGCCGACCTGAAGGATACAGAGATCGACACGCCCTTCCCGCGCATGACGTACGATGAGGCGATGCGCACCTACGGCTCCGACAAACCCGATGTCCGCTTCGACCTGGAGCTGGAGGATGTGGGCGATGCGTTCGACGGTTGCGGATTCCGCGTCTTCCAGTCGATCATTGACGACGGCGGGCGCATTATGGCGCTGCCGGTGCCTGGTGAGGGCGATCGCGGGCGGGGGGCTATGGATCGCCTCACGGATTATGTAACCGACACCATCGGAGCTGCTGGGCTCATCTACATCCAGCAAGCCGAAGACGAGGAGGCGCCCTCGTGCAACGTAAGCACCAAGGCCATCCCGCAAGAGAGCGTGGAGGCCGCCTTCGAACAGGCCGGCGCCGAACCCGGCGATCTGGTGCTGCTGGTCGCCGGCTCCACACCCACGGTGTATGAGCAGGCCGGGCAGTTGCGCCTGCACATGGCCGACGACCTCGGGCTGCGTCCTGAACCCGGCGAAGGCCCCGACCGCTTCCTGTGGGTCACGGACTTCCCGCTGCTGGAGTGGGACGACGAGCACGA
>NZ_JAWOAR010000026.1:0-4537 GCF_046498435.1 Longimonas sp.
ACAGCGTAGACGTATCACGCTACACGGGGGCCGCGTGTGCAATCACGTACACCAAACATATCCAAAACCGCCCCCACTCGCAAGCCAACACCTCACCCCAGCGCCCCCTGCAACTCAGCAGCCGCCTCCGCGGCGGCCTCGGCGAAGTTGGGGCCGTCGTGGGCGTAGAGGATGCTACGGCTGCTGTTGACGAGGATGAGTCCATCTTCAGTGACGGCGGCGTTGACGGCGGCGCGAGCATCGCCGCCCTGGGCGCCGACACCGGGGACGAGAAAGGGTAGCGTTGGGCACACCTCACGCAGTTCGGCGAGAGCCTCGGGGGCGGTGGCGCCGACGACGAGTCCGGCGTCGCCCTGGGATTCGGGGTGGGCGCTCCAGCGCTGTACGAGCCGGGCGATGCGCTGGTAGACGGGCTCGCGGGGCAGATCGCCTTTGGCATCCACGGGGCATTCTTGCAGGTCGGCGCTTCCGGCGTTGGAGGTGCGCGTGAGCACGAACACGCCGCGCTCGGCCGTGCGAAGAAAGGGCAGGATGCTGTCGCGGCCCATGTAGGGCGCAGCGGTGATGGCATCGGCGCCGAGGTGGTCGAAGAGTCCACGGGCGTAGAACCGAGCCGTGTGGCCGATGTCGCCGCGCTTGGCATCGGCGATGCAGAGATGGGTGTCGGGGATGGCGGCGATGACGGATTCGAGCGCGGCGTATCCGGCGGCGCCGTGCGCTTCGAAGAAGGCCAGGTTCGGCTTGTAGGCGCAGCAGTGCGGCGCGGTGGCCTCGATGATCGCGACGCAGAAGGCCGCCAGCGCGATGGGATCGGTGCGGTAGTCGGCGTAGGGCGCGGGCAGGCGCTCGGGGATGGGGTCGAGTCCGACGCACACGCGCGATGCGAATTCGTGTTGGGCCGTGCGGAGACGCTGAACGAACGACATGGGAGCTAAAAACAGGGAAAATAGATCGGGGCGCGGAATGGTTGTTCAACGTAGCTCTTCCGCTACGCATCTACAACCGAAAACGTATGGACTTTTCGCACAGGAGCGGGCATAAAAGGAACTGCAATCCGTTCATCAACTACAACTTAGCGCTCCCGGTGGAAGCACTTCCACGCAGCGTCTTATCTGCATTGCGCGGTTGGATCCGCGTGCCTGCCGGTGGCCCCCACATGGTTCACTGATCTGCCACAACAACCGCTATCATCATGGCCAACAAAGGCTTAAGCAATATAAAAGGCGTCTCCAAGCAAGATAAGGAGATGATTGAGAACATCGAGACCATGATGGGCCCCGAGCCCGAAGACATGGGCCTCATGAAGAATGTGTTCTGGGGACGCTTCCGCGAAGATTTGGTCTTTCCGTATCCGCGTGAGTCGAAGGAGGAGCGCGACACCTGCGATGCGCTGCTGGAGGAGCTGGAAGACTACCTCGAAAATGAGCACCCCGCCGTTGAAATCGATCAGGAAGAGTACATTCCGGAGTGGTGCATTGAGCGCCTCTTCGACATGGGCGTGATGGGCATGATCATCCCCAAAGAGTATGGCGGACTCGGGCTGGGCGTGACCAGCTACAACCGCGTGCTGGAGCTGATTGGCAAGCACTGTGCCTCGACTGCGGTGATGGTGTCGGCGCATCAGTCTATTGGATGCAAAGCGCTCGTCATGTTCGGCAATGAGGAGCAGAAAGACGAGTATCTGCCCATGGTGGCGCGCGAGAAGCTCTCCGCGTTCTGCCTGTCGGAGCCGAACGTGGGCTCGGATGCGGCGGGACAGGAGTCGTTCTCGGTCAAGACCGAAGACGGCGATTACATCCTGAACGGCGAGAAGAAGTGGTCCACCTCGGCGGCACTCAGCGGGCTCTTTACCGTGATGTGCAAGAACATGGTCAAGAATCCCGACACGGGCGAGCTGGAGCAGAAGGGCGTGAACGCGCTCATCTGCACGCCGGATATGGAGGGCGTGGAGATCTTCGAGAACAACCGCTCGAAGACCGGTATTCGCGGCACGTGGCAGGCGCGCATCCGCTTCAACGATGTGCGGGTGCCCAAAGAAAACATGCTGCACAAAGAGGGTCGCGGACTCAACGTGGCGCTGTCGTGCCTGAACTACGGTCGCTGCACGCTCTCGGCGGGCGTTACGGGCGCAGCCAAGTCGGCCATGGATCAGGGCATCAAGTGGGCGCAGACGCGTTACCAGTTTAAGCGTCCGATTTCGGACTTTGAGCTCGTGCGCCAGAAGATTGCCCGCATGTCGGCGCTCGTCTACGCGATGGATGCCATGCTCTACATGATGACGGGCATGCTCGACCGCGGCGACAAAGACATCATGGTCGAAACTGCCATCACCAAGGTCTTCTGCTCGCACTACGGGTGGGAGGTCATCAACGAGGTGATGCAGATCATGGGCGGCGAAGGCTACATGACCGAGCACGAGCTGGAGCGCTCCTGGCGCGACAACCGCATCCACGCCATTGTGGAGGGCTCGAACGAGGTCATGCAGTCGTTCATCTTTGCGTACGGCGGCAAGAAGCTGGCCGAGCAGATGGTGTCGGTGCAAGACGCGCTGACGTGGGATACCGACGAAGGCATTGGCGACAACCTGTCGCGCATCCTGACGGCCGCCACGAATCCGACCGTTATGTCGAAGGCGCTGCCGCTGGCCGGACAGCTCTTCATGGGCATCAAGCCGCAGGCGCCTGAGGTGCGCAGCGTGCATCCCGCGCTCCGCTCGCAGGCCCAGACGCTGTCAACGCTCATCCAGAAGCACTCGCACTACTTCAAGATGGCGAGCAAGTGGGAGCGCGAGAAGATTGTGGAGCACCAGGCGCAACAGGCGCGCGTGGCCGACAACGCGATCTACCTCTACGCGATGATCACCTCGCTCTCGAAGATGGACGACCAGCTTCGCACCGGCGAGTATGGGCCCGCCTTCGAACGCGACCGCGCCGCGTTTGAGTACCTGTTCGACTGGTTCGAGAACAAGATCCACGAGAACTTCGGTCAGCTGCGTAACAACGCCGACGACAGCATGCGCAAGGCTGCCGAAGCCGCGCTGCGCTTCAATGACACGCTGCCGAACAAGGACTTCTACATCCACGAAGGCAGTCCGCTCGGACGCGACGCGGGCAAGGAGACGCCCACCGAGCACATCAAGCAGTTTCCCGGCGACGGCGTCGACCCGCGCACCCAAGACCGCGCGCCCGGCGAAACCGACGAGCTGGAGCTTGACGACGTGCCTGCCGCCTCGGGCGATGGCGCCCCCGAAGAGCCCAAGCCCGCCGCCGAAGATGGCGTCGCGTAAGCCGCAACGGACATAACGGCTGTCCCCCACCACTGCCCGGTGCTCTTTACGGAGCATCGGGCGGTTTTTTTGTTGGGAGAAAGCGAAGGCGCGTGCCTCAACCGGACGACCGTCGCAACGAAGCAGGAGCTCCGCACGGTGGCCATCCGATCGGTATCGTGATGCACACAGCCCGCTCCCCAATCGATACAAGCGTAGACATGAAGACGCACCACGGCGATCCCGTGACGAAGAGCGTATCGGGATCAGGATGGGTAACTTCGAAACAAAAAGTGGGGCCCAATCGCAGAGGTTCGGGATGTCATACGAGAAGAAGAGACGGCAGCACCCCGGATCATCGTACAAAATGGATGACCGCCTTTTTATGCAGGAGATCGCCGATGTTTACTCTATGTTCACCCATTTCGCCTAAATTGAGACATATCACGAACCTTCTGACACATATGGCAAAGCGGTTGGGGGGATAAATGGCTACTATGGGGATGCGCGAACGGCGAAATTCTGTGCTCTCGTTGGCGCACCCCACCACCACCGCGTTCCCTGCAATTTGCGTCCCCCACCCCATGACCGGAATGTTACGAAATAACCCAGTCCGTCATTCCCCATCAACGGTCGGTACGGCCCGGCCCATTGCAGCGCAAACCAAGGGGCACGCTGAGGGGCCCAGTTGGCTGGGATGGATGAGTGCCCTGAGCCTGCTCATTCTGCTGATAGGCATGCACATGGCGCCTCCAGCCGTCCAGGCACAGGACATCTACCACGTCACCGAAACCGGCGATCCTAATGGCAGCGGAGCCTCGTTCGCCGACAGCGATGCGATCTCTCTGCAAGGCGCGATAGACAATGCCGGGGGCGATGACGTGATCGTGATTGCAGCCGGGCGGTACGTGCCAAGTCAGCAAACCGATTTAGCCGATGCGCGCACAGCTACATTCCTAATTGACCGCTCGCAGGATGGGCTAAAGGTCTACGGCGGCTGGGACGGGACTACGTCGTTTAGCAGCATTACCGAAGTAGAAAACGAGTTGCAAAATCGTGATCTCGCAGCGAATCGCACCGTCCTTTCCGGCGATATCGATGGGGATGACATTACGAGTACAGACGGAATCACCGAAACCGCTGAAGACATCGAGGGCGATAACAGCTATACGGTGGTATACCTTGCCGGTAGCGCTGGACGGATTACGCTCGACACCGTGTTGGATGGGCTTGTGATCACTGGCGGGAATGCTGATGGTACGGAGCGCTCTC
>NZ_JAWOAR010000294.1:0-7026 GCF_046498435.1 Longimonas sp.
TCAAGGTGCTCTATGCGCACTGGGAGCGTGAAGGCCGGGAGCTACCTCCGTTGCGCTCGGCCTACCGCTATCTGGCCCGCCACGGCTATGACCGCAGGAGCCTGCAGTCCGGGCGACTGGAAAGCGGTCCCAAAAAAGCCTTTGCAAGTGCCTATGTCAATGAGCTCTGGATGGTGGACTTCTCCCCCGGCCCGACGATCCGCACGGCGGAAGGCAAGGTACTGCGGCCCCAGCTTTGCGTACTGATCGATGACGCCTCGCGGCTGATGCCCTTTGCCGCCTACTACCCAAACGGCAATACGGAGGGGGGCGCCTTGCCTGTCCTGAACTCGATTCAGGATCTGGATGACTATAATGTGGGAGTTCATACGTTACCCCATGAATCATCTGTGACAGAGCAGTAGGCTACTCAAGTCGCCCCACCACATTAAGAGCGTGCATCATGTCTGTTACAGCGCTACGCAGCCGCCACGTTACATAGGCATCGCCATCGCGGTAGGCGGCAACCTGGTCGTACAACGAGGCACGCGCTTCCTCGACAGCCGGATGCGCCCACACGTACCGGCTTCCGGTAGCCAAGAGCGTCTCTTGTTGGTCGGCAGACAGCGCATCAAAATCGGCCCCTGCGTCCGTGGTCCACTTGCGCCAGCGTCCACTCTCTACAAGCACATCACGGAGCGTATCGTGCCATGTCGGCGTAGCACCAATGGATTTGGCGAGGCTCTCCAGTTCGCACAACGATTCGTATTCTATGGCTGAGAGTCCCGGCCCAATATTCGCCCCGCCGACGCCGCATCGGGGATATGCATCAAGCATTTCGACAAAATCGCTGTAGTGTGCCTTCACCAGCGCACCGAACGAGCGTACGTGGCGCACCACCTGCCGCGCATGGTCGGTATCGAACTGCCCAGTGCCGAACGACGTGCCCACATCGCTCACCACAAACGTCGGCTGCTGCTCGGGGGGGATGCCATCGTAGAGCTGCGTAAGAAAGGCATCCAGGCGCGCATGCGAATCGTCTACCGCTGCCGGGGCCACCTCCTCAATACCCACCTCATAGGTGACGCGCGAGTAATTGTGCTCTTGACGGTACGCCTCGGTCCACGAAAGCAATTCTTGCGTACGCTGCACCATCGTCTCAACCGGAAGCGGCCCCTCTTCGTGCGGGTCGATGGTCGTATCAATATGCACATACCGGTAGCCTGCATCCAGCGCGGCTCGAATGGTGGTCTGCGTACCGGCTTTGGCCTCAGACCATGGCACGCCGGCAATGCGCTCCGCATCTTTGCACCACGGCCCGCCATGGTCTACGCAACAGAGGACGGTTGGCGTGGGACTCAGCTGACCGCAAAGCGCTTCCACCCGATCCACGAGCGCACGAGGCGTCCAGCCCGTGTACCCGCCGTCTACGTCGACCTGGTTGCGGGTCGCAGCAATAAGCAGCGGGGCCTCTGCATCGGATGCTGCGGCCAGCGCGCCGCGGAGCACCGCATCCGATGTTGGGCACACGGCCAACAGCGTGTAGGCAGCGCTCTGATCGCGAAGTGGAGCGACCCACTCAGCTAACTGATCCTGTTCACTGATGCGTTGATCCATAGGCATAGGATGCGGACTGCGCATCCCCAAAAATGCAAAGCAAGAGCGGATCGTTTACACACGAGCCGTTAGTGCACAGACTGGCTCGACCCCAGGTAAATAATTACGGCCAGAAGCACCGCTGGCACCAAAATACTGGCAACAGGCATCCACTCAAGTCCAAGCGGAATTGAGGTCGCCGTTTCGGACTGGGCAGCAAGAAGTATGGACATAATACAGACACGGGTATACGACACAATAAAACGGGCTGCTGTGTACCCCACAGAACAGCCCGTTGTTGCAGATGCTACAGACAGACCCAATTCGGCAAGCCTATCCGTACACGCCTTGTCGTTTTGCATGCACAACCCATCTTGTGCCCCGCCCATCGCTTAACTGCACGGCTTAACTGCGCGCTGCCCACGCGATAGCTACACGGTAGACGCATGCGAGGTGACCACGTTTTTGTGGACGCCATTTTCGGCCTTTCCGTTTTCATGGCCGCCGCCCAGCAGTCGAATCTTGCTGCGCCGTTCGTCGCTGACATCGCTCAAGGCATTGCGCGTGTCTACGATCGCATTCGCATGCGTGGCGATCATCTCCGTATCGAACGCCTCGTGATTGGTGATGAGCACCGCCACGTCGTATGCCTGAAGCACCTCGGGGGTAAGAGCTTTCTTTTCTACAGAATGCGTTTCGCCATCAGAGGCGCGCACAGCAAACGTCTCCACATGCGGATCCGCAAACGCGACCTGGTCGATTCCCTTCTCGCGCAGCAGACGGATAACAGTTTCGGCAGGGGAGTGCCGCGTGTCGTCTACATTGCCCTTAAAGGCCACGCCCAGCACAAGCACTTTTGCATCGCGCAACCGAACTGGCTGGCGTGCAATCTGCTCCACAACGCCTTCGGCCACGTAGTACGGCATGCTCTCATTCACACGCGCCGCCAGCGTGATGAAGCTGGTCTCAAAGTCATAGCGGCGGGCCAGCCACGACAGGTAATAGGGGTCTATAGGGATGCAGTGGCCGCCGAGCCCAGGGCCCGGATAAAACGGCATAAATCCGAACGGCTTCGTCTTGGCGGCATCAATGACATCCCACATCGAAAGGTCTTCGACCCGGTCGCAGAGCTTCGCAAGCTCGTTTACCAACGCGATGTTTACCGAGCGGAAGATGTTTTCGAGCAGCTTCTCCATCTCCGCCACTTTGGGCGAGGGCGCAACATGAATCTCGGCGATGATTTCGCGGAGGGTTGCCTCAGCCACCGTGGTGCAGGCTTCCGTCACCCCGCCCACCACGACCGGTGTGTTGGCTGTAGTAAACTCTTTATTGCCCGGATCAATGCGCTCGGGACTAAACGCCAGGAAGTAATCTTCGCCCAGCGTCATTCCTTTCTCGGCGGCGGCTTCTTCCAGAATCGGCTGTACCACCCCCTCGGTCGTATCGGGATACGTGGTGCTCTTGATAATGATGAGCTGCCCCGGACGCAGGTGCTCAGCAATCGAGCGTGTAGCCGACTCGATGTAGGTCGTGTTGGGTTCTTTGTGCTCGGTTACGGGCGTGGGCACGCACAGGAAGAACACATCGATATCGCCCGCCTCCTCGTACGTTGTTGTAGCGCGCAGGCGTCCCTGCTCAACGAGCGAAGCAACCTGTGCATCTTCCAGATCGTCAATGTAGTTTTCTCCGGCATTGAGCTGCTCGGTGCGGGTCTCGTTGAGCTCGATTCCAATAGTTTCAAACCCGGCTGCTGCATACTCTACAGCCAGCGGAAGGCCCACGTATCCCAACCCCACTATACCAATGGTTGCGCTGTGGTCATGAAGTGCCTCAAGAAGCAGATCGGAAGCTGTTTCGGATTGTCCGTTTGTGTTCATGATTCAACCTGTTGATGGCAAAGGCAAAAAAGAAGCAAGAAGATCAAACGCCGCCTGGTTACGACGGGCTCGGAATTGGAGAAGAGGGAGCAGCATCGGTCGTTTCGGAGGCGGTCATCAGCGTCATGCCAAGCTCATGGCAGGGAATATCAAGCGGGCGAGTTGCCTCAATGGCAGCGGCACGTTCGGCCTCGTCCATATCACGAAGCGAGAGGAGCACTCCTTCAACATGATACAACCGGCAGATAGCTGCAAGCCGGTCGCCTGTCCCCAAAACGGGCAGCCCCTGCACGCGCTGCTCTTCCTTGAGCGGGTCGTCATCCACAAACCCAACGGGGTTGTACGCAAGCTCTGGGTTCTGCCGAATTTCGCGGAGGAGCAGCGCCCCGGAGTCGTTGGCTCCGTAGATCACCACGCGCGGCCCCTTCGTTTCGTGGGCCAAGAAATACTGCCGGAGCCCTCGGAAGCCAAACCGCACGCCCACAACGGACAGTGTCACGATCATCCAGTCGATGATCCAGACGGATACCGAAAACGTCTCCCACGAAAAGAAGGCTCCCCATACGCCGCCCCCAACCCCAGACGCCAGCACCGAGGCTCCGATCGTGCGCACGATTTCGGGCGTTCCTGCATGGCGCCAGATGGCTCGGTACATCCCCATGGCAGAGAACACAATGATTTTTGCCGAAATGAGCAGCGGCAACACCTCCAGCATCCGCTCTTCCTGGCCGGGTGTGAGCCCCTGCTCAAAGCGCAAGTAATGAGCCATCACAAAAGCAGCAGCCAAAAGCGCACTATCTGCAAACACGCCAAACACGGCTTTCCATCGGTGTCCGAACAGCCGAAAGAGCAGGTGGGCGTTCTGCATCTCCGAAGTCGACGGGCGAACGGGGGCCCCATCGCCTGAGGTGCCAACGGCACTGGTATCATCCTCTTCAGCGTAAACATTGGCGCGTGCCAGATACACGCCAAACACAGTGAGCGATACACCTGCTAGCGCCGAGAGCGCATAAAAGAGCAGCGTATCCACAAAGAGCAGCGCCAGCGCCAGCACGCCCCCGGCTGCGCTGATCGCGTATAGCGTGAGCACAGCCTGCGCCTCCGACAGTCCCAAGAACACCAGCCGATGCGACGTGTGGTCGCGTCCGCCTTTCGATACCGGGCGTCCCATCCAACGGCGGACGATCATCACCATAGTGGTGTCCATGATTGGTACGGCCAGTACAGCAAATGGCAGAACCATCACGGCAAAAGACGCCTGCACAGGCACTTCCGTCTGTACGACAAGCGCAACCGCACCCAGCATATACCCCAGAAAGAGGCTCCCGCAGTCTCCCATGAAGATTTTTGCGGGCTTAAAATTGAAGACCAGGAAACCGGCTGTTGCGCCCGCCACTGCCGCCATGATGCCAACGACAGCCGGGAGCCCAGTGACGACACTTACGACAAGCATGACAAGCGCCGCAATACCCGCCACCCCTGCCGCAAGGCCATCCATGTTGTCGAGCAGATTGATGGCATTGGTAACACCTGCTACCCAGAGAAACGTGAGCGGCCCTGAGATAGCCCAGTGCCAGTCGCCCATGAAGAGATACCCCTCCATCATAAGAAGGGCAGTCGCCACAATCTGAGCAATGAGCTTCCCAGCAGGAGGCACCCCCTTCAGGTCGTCGTACATGCCAGTAGCAAAAAGCAAAGCGCCGCCGACCCAAACCGGCCAGAGCAGACCGATTGTGCCGCTGGCTGCGCCCCCAACAAATGCTGCACCGACCAAACCAATGCCCCCCATGAGCGCCGTTGGCGTAGCATGCCACCGGTCTTCACGTGGGTACGCCACCCATCCCATGCGCTTCGCCAGGCGAATCACAAGGGGCGTGGTGACCAGTACCGTTACCAGCGCACTCCCCGCCGCCAAAGCCACCAGCCCATACGGATGCGCAGCGAGTGCTCGTAACGCTTCAATCATGGGTCAGCGTAGGTTGTAATTATGCAAAGGCATAGAAATGAGCAGGCGCATGCGCCTTGAGGTTGGAAATACGTAGCGCTTTTTCCTGCTGTGCAATGCCATCTATTGCGCTCTTTTCGTATCGTGTGATGCGCAAAGAGGTACTTCTTTTTCAGGTGCACTATGCCGCATTAAACGCATCAGCCGTTAGAGACGCAACCGGCGCTTGGGGGGACGAGCGTTGTCTTTTTTCTCGTGCATGCGCAATCACATCATTCAAGATTGTTTCGAGGGCGCGTTCGGGGCGCGTTCCGATGGTCTGTTCAAGCTTGGTCATGTCGGGCGTGCGGCGGCGCATATCTTCAAATCCTTCGCCATAGGCTTCCTCATAAGGCACGTGTTCAATTGGCACATCCGTGCCGGTCATCTCGCGCACGCGTTCCGCCAGTGTGTTAATCGAGACCGGATTGGGCTGCCCAATGTTGAAGACATCTCCGTAAGCTGCCTCAGTATTCATGAGGGCATCTACGACCTCCACCGCATCCAACACATGCGTAAAGCATCGCGTCTGGCGGCCATCGCCATAGACTGTAATGGACTCGCCAGCCAGCGCTTGCTTTACAAACGAAGGCACCACCATGCCGTACTGCCCGGTTTGGCGTGGGCCCACGGTATTGAAAAAGCGAGCAGCAATGACCGGTACGTTGTACTCACTCGCATACGCCAGCCCCAGGAACTCATCCATCGCTTTGGTACAGGCATAAGCCCATCGCCGCTTTGAGGTAGCGCCCAGCACCCACGGGCCCTCTTCGGCGAGGGTGTCGAGGTCGTCAACGGTTTCGAGCGCCTTGCCATACACCTCCGACGTGGAGGCAACTAAGGTGGGAAGCATGTGGGCATGGGCAATTTCGAGCACATGCTCGGTGCCGCGCACGTTTGTGGTAATGGTTTCAACGGGATGCTCCAGGATGCGCTTTACCCCAACAGCGGCTGCCAGATGCACAATGCGGTCGCATCCATCGGCGGTCTCCTCCAGAGCAGGCTTATCGCACACATCGCCCACCGTAAGCGCGAACCGTTCATGATCAGCCAGGTGGGCAATCGTATCGAGCGAGCCCGTCGACAGGTTATCGAAGGCGTGGACATGGTGCCCCTGTGCCAACAGATGGTCCGCCAGGTGGCTTCCGATAAATCCGGCACCGCCCGTGATGAGGTAACGCATGAATAGATGATGTCGCTTTAGATTGGATAAAACCGATTACAGCATACAAGGACGAAGCGCTCCTGTCGTTCGATGTGCATCAATATTGCAGGAAGTTTATAATGAAAGCGCTTTATCTGCCCTCTTGTTGTGCTCTTTCCGCTACAGTGAGACGGTTCCATCCCACTGCAGACCCAGCATGAGCCCGATCTGCGTGCCGTCGAACTCGCCCCAGTCCACTGCAACAGAGCTACGAAGATGCATTCCGTACGTCTCCGACAACAGGTAGCGTACATCCAAATGGGTAGCATACTGGTCCTGGCGGAGCTGACTGCGGGGGATGGTTTCGAGATCAGGCGGGACTTCATTATCAGAACCGATGCGGTTTTAAGAGGGCTGCTGACCCATGTGGTTAAGGATGATGTGAA
>NZ_JAWOAR010000304.1:0-4889 GCF_046498435.1 Longimonas sp.
CCGGCGGACGCGACGCCACATTTGAAGGCGATCCGCAGTGGACCGCCAGCGGCGCGCCGCTCGGGCAAGAAAGCGTCGTGGTTGATGCAAACGGCACCGGTGCTGTGGGGCCAACGAATGCCGCACTCACTGTTACCACCACCGATGCCCCTGTGACGCTATATCGCTATGGCGACGCCAGTGCCGAGGTCTTCGATGACGAGGAAATTCCACGCGGTCAGCGCAGCAAAGCCGTATGGGGGGCGGTGCCGACCGCCATGGCCGACCTGGAGCTCACGTACGGCGACGTGACGGTACCGAATCCCAGCGCGGTAGGATTGGCCGAACGCCCAGGTCCAACGCAGCCGTGGACCGCCCGCGCAGAAGAACCCTCGGGCGAGACGTTCACACTCACCGGCCAGACGGACTCCCGTGAGTTTGTGCTCTATGATAACGCCCCCAGCATTCTGTACGTGGATGCCGCCGCCTCGGGCACTGGCACCGGCGCCTCGTGGAGCGATGCCTACCCCGACCTGGAAGATGCACTGAGCGCAGCCCTCAGCAGTGACGTGATCGTCATCGCAGCAGGGACCTATACGCCCAGCCGCGAGCTCAACGCCGGAGAGGCACGTACAGCTACCTTTGAGGTGACTGGCGAACAGGACGGGCTCACCATCTACGGGGGCTGGAGCGGAAGCGAGACGTTTGGCGACGCGTCGGAGGTGGAAGACGCGCTGGACGGTCGCAACCTGCCTGCCAACGCAACCGTTCTTTCGGGTAACATCAACGACGACGAAAACGACGACTCCGGTAATGCCTACCACGTGCTCGTCTTTAACGGTGGCGATTCGATTGGTGCAGATGTTGACGCAAACCTTACTCCCGACACGGTGCTGGATGGGGTCACCATTACCGGCGGGAATGCGAACGGAGCTACCACCCAAAGGGGCACGGGCGGTGGGCTCTACTGCGACGGCCAGGGCAGTGGCAATGCATGCAGTCCCACGCTCTCCGGGCTCACGTTCACCGGCAACACCGCTAACGCCGCAGGCGCGATGTTAAACGATGGTAACGAGGGCGGCACGAGCAGCCCGGTGATTACGAATGTGGTCTTCGCGGGCAACTCCGGCGATCTCTTCGGCGGGGCGATCTACAACTTTGGCAGCAGTGGGACAAGCAGCCCGGTGATTACAAACGCGACCTTCACCGGCAACACCACAGACGAGGGCGGGGCGATCTACAATGATGGCCGCAATGGCGGCACGAGCAGTCCGCAAATTACGAACACGATCCTGTGGGGGAACGATGCCAGCAACGATGGCGACGAGATTTACAATAGAGAAGCCACGCCCACCCTCACGCACACGCTCATTGAGGGTGGCCTCGCGAGCATCAGCGAAAATGACGGCTCGTCAACGACCGACGGCGGAAACAACATTGACGCCGACCCGCTCTTTGCCGATGCCGCGGCAGGCGATGCACGCCTCACAGCGGGCTCCCCCGCCATTGCGCGCGGCACGTTCGCGCCGTTTGCATCCGGTGGCATCGCCGAAGACGTGACCACCGACCTTGCAGGCGAAGACCGTATCTTCGGCGCGCGCCCGGATCTGGGTGCCTTCACGTTCAACGACATCGCAACCACAAGTAGCGACATCGCCGACGCCGCCGGGCTGCTCGGCTACCTGGAGCCGACCGGATTCGATGGGCTTGTGCTCCTGCGCGAGAACACCGCAGCCAATGGCGGACTCACCCTCACCCGCACGGGCGAGGCCCCCACCGATCCCAGTGACGAACTCCCCGGCAACGTGGCCCCGTTCACCTGGACGGTGACGTCCGATCTCGACACAGATCCCCACTACGACCTCCTGCTCTCCACCGAGGATCTGGGCGGAATCAGCGACTTCGGCGCGCTCATGCTCTACAAGTCCGACGACGGCGGGCAGACGTGGAACGCCGTCGACACGTTCAGCGGCGCGAGCCTGGTGCTGGATGAAGACCGCGCCCTCGTGGCGGTGCAAGACCTGACCGGCTTTAGCCAGTTCGCCATCGCCAGCAGCACCGCCGACAACCCGCTGCCGGTGGAGTTGGCTGGATTTGAGGCGCAGCGCTCCGGCACCGAATCGATCACGGTGCAGTGGGAGACGCTTTCGGAGACGAACAACGCAGGCTTTGAGGTGCAGCGGTCCGTCCCATCCAACGTAGAGACGTCCCGCCGGGACGTCTCTACAGGCGAATCGTGGCAAACCATCACCACCCTAAACGGTGCGGGCACCACCGACACCCCGCAATCCTACCGCTTTGAAGACACCGATCTGCCCTACGCCGCCGACAGCCTCTCGTATCGCCTCCGCCAGATCGACACCGGCGGCACGGAGTCGTTTAGCGAGGCGGTGACGATTGCGCGGCAGGTGACCCAGGCCGAACTCTTGCCCACGTACCCGAACCCAGTGCGCCATCAGGCCACGGTACGGTTTGCGGTACCCGACCAGCAGGCGGTGCGCATCGACCTCTACGACATGCTAGGTCGCCGGGTACAAACGGTGGTGGATGGCGAGCAAGACGGACGCACTGAGCAGCAACTGGACGTAAGCCGTCTGTCGAGCGGCACGTACTTCCTCCGCATGCAAACCAGCAGCCACACCGAAACCCAGCGGGTGACGGTGGTGCGGTAGCGCTGCAGTACCCTACAAACTTGATCATGCTCTGGATGAAACCTCACTGCTGCATCCAGAGCCCGGCTCTACATTCCCTTGATCTACCTTTATAGGATCTTATGCCAACTCGTTACTGGAACACGCCCTCTCTCCCCATGAATGTGCTGCTCATGAGCGTAGCTGTGCTGCTTTTTTCATGGGGAGCAGTTGGCTCCGCACAGGCACAAACCGTCTATCACGTTACTGAAACCGGCGACGCGAGTAACGATGGTTCCTCGTTTACCGACGGCAACGCGCTCTCCTTGCAAGGCGCGCTAAGTGCAGCCGGGGGAAGCGACGTCATTGTGATTGCCGCCGGGCGCTACGTGCCAACAAGCGATGCCTCCGACCGTGACGCGCGCTTTGAGATCACCGGCGCGCAGGACGGACTCAAGATCTATGGCGGATGGAGCGGCGATGAGTCGTTTTCAGATATCGACGATGTGGAGGATCAACGGTCCAATCGGGGGCAGGCAGAAAATCTCACGGTGCTCTCTGGAGACATCGAAGGTAACGACGACACCAACGCCCAGGGGATCACCGAAGAGGCCGACGACATCAACGGCGCAAATAGCAAAACGGTGGTGTACCTTGATGGTACGACGGGCGGGAATATCACAACCGATACCGTGCTCGACGGGCTCGTGATTACCGGAGGACAGGCCGATCGTGGTGGGGGGTTCGAAGATACAACCGGCGGTGGTGCATTTTGTAACGGCGGTTCTGGCGGAAACTGTAGTCCTGTGATATCTAACACCCGCTTCATCGGCAACACTGCTTCTGGTAATGGCGGCGCGATCTACAACCGTACGACAAGTGGGGGCACAAGCAGCCCTCAAATTATCAATTCGACCTTCACCGGTAACCGTGCGGGAGACCGCGGCGGGGCAATCAATAACTTTGGATTTAACGGCACGAGCAGCCCGCAGATCACGAATTCCACCTTCACGGGCAACAGTGCAGGGGTCCGCGGCGGGGCGATCAATAACTTTAAATTTAATGAGGGTGCAAGTAGTCCCACAGTAGTCAATAGTATTTTTTGGGACAATAGTGCAGATGACGATGACGATGACGTTGAGATCTTCAACAACGCCGGAGCCTCTGTAATGCTCAGTCACACGCTTATCAAGGGTGGATGCGGAAGCATTACAAACGCCTCATGCGATGGTACCAACCTCGCCGCCGACCCGGACTTTGTGAATGTGAATGACCCATCGGGCAACGGGCTGCTTTTGCTGACTACCTCACCTGCACTGGATGCGGGAGACAACACGCCGTTCGAAACAGGCGGTATTGCCGAAGATATCGAAACCGACCTCTTGGGCGAGACACGTATCCAGAACGGGACGGTCAGCGTCGGAGCCTATGAGCGAGGGATCAACAACGAGGCTCAACTGCGCCTGGTGGCCCGCTCGGGCGTAGAAACCGGCACGTTTGAATTATCCAACACGGGCATTGGCGTGTTCGGCGCCGAGGTCGATCTGGGGAATCTGCCTCCCGGCGTCTCCGCCATAGACGACTCAGGCGATGGCGATGTGAACAACGATGGCGATACCTGGACGGTAGATGTCTTGGCGGGAGGCACTGCAACGGTACGCATCGACTATGAACGCGGCGCCTCCGCCGACCCGGGCCTGCTCGATCTGACCGCCACGCTCGACACCGACAGCTACACCGTCGATGGTGGCGGCACCGATGCCACCGATCCGGGTGACGCCATCTCCGATTGGGCCCTCCTCGAAGCGCCGTACGGCTCCGGCACGGCTCTTGCCTTCGACGGCAGCGCGGACTACCTACGCATGGACGGCTCGGCTGAAGATGTGGACCTGGTTGGCGCGAGCTTTACCGTCGAAGCCTGGATTCAGGTCGACGACCTCACCGGCGATAATCCGATTCTGGGCCATGGGGACTCCAGCCCCGGAACGAATCAGGTCCTGCATCTGACGACGCGGGGCACCACGCTGCACATGGGGTTTTACAATAACGACCTGGAAGGCAGCGCATCACTGGAGGAAGGGCGCTGGCACCACGCCGCGTTTGTCTACGACGCCGCCAGTGAGGAGCAGCGCATCTACCTCGACGGCAAACTGGATGAGACCCGTAGTGCGGATGCGTTTGCGGGACGCCAGAGCGATCGGCTGCAGATCGGGCAGTGGGGCGGCAGTCGCTACCTTGATGGCGCGCTGGGCGAGCTACGCATCTGGACCGAGGCGCGCA
>NZ_JAWOAR010000352.1:0-7767 GCF_046498435.1 Longimonas sp.
GTCGGCTTCGAGGTCGGCAGTTGTGATATTATTACCATTAATCAGGAAGTCACCGTTCTCATCCGTAGTGATGCGGATTTCTCCTGGGATTTCCTCATCGTTGCCGCTAAAGGCAGTTTGCACTGTGCCTTCGCTCAGATCCCCAGCAGTTACAATTTCGGGGAGCACATGGTAGCTTACTACCTGAGAAAGCAAGGCGGGGTTGTCAGAGTTCTCTATCGCATCCCGATTGATATCCGCAAATGCATCGTTACTAGGCGCAAAAATTGTAATTCTTGCATCTGGATCTTCGGCTAAGTCGAATTCTCCCGAAGCCTCTTCCAGCAAGATGCTCAGATCATCCCGATCTCCCAGAATATCCGAGAGCAGCGTAGGATCGTCGCCGTTATCGTCGTCGTCATCATCCATCCCGCCGCCATTGTCGTCGCAAGCGGTGAGGGAGAACATGAGGGCCAGGGCAAGCACGAACGTCAGGGCTCGCGACCCCTTCATAAGTCGATTCATCATGGTGTAGGTCAGGTTGTAAGGAAAAAAGGAGATACGGAGGATAGAATCGCATGTACGTTTCGATGATGAACATACTGCTTTCACAGAACGGATACCACCACATCTCCCTTTTGTTAACTACTTTTTACAAAGCGCTTCCGCATTAAGGCCCCCTTAACGACTTCCCCAACGCCAAACAGGCAGACACGAGAACCCCGCGTCTGCCTGCTTCTGTTCAGTCGCAATGGAGTCGCCCCCAGTCACACATCCCACGTCAGGATGTCTTCTTCGGACTTCTCTTTCGTCTCCCACGCCTCGGCGTCTTCGGGCGGGTCTTTCTTCTCGGTGATGTTGTAGCCCATCTCGCGCCACTGATTGGCCAGGTACTCGTTCCATTGAATGTAGTGCGCATACTCCTCGGGCAGCTCATCATCCGGATAGATCGCCTCGGTGGGGCACACCGGCACACAGGCGTTGCAGTCGATGCATTCTTCCGGCTGAATCGCTAAGAAGTTGGGACCCTCGTAGAAGCAGTCGACAGGGCACACCTCCACGCAGTCTGTGTACTTACAGTTGATGCAGGGTTCGGTAACAACGTACGGCATGAAACGCAAAATAAGGGGCATCCAGTGGTTGATTCGGATGCGTCTTAGTCCGTATCTTCTGTGCAGTTCCAACCTTTCCCGCCCCGTTGCGGCTCCATTACACGGCGTGCCCACAGCGGCTTTTTGCTCCCCGCACTCTTAGCATCCCCCTATGCCTGCTACCTTAGCCCTTATCGCTCACGACGGCAAGAAAGCCGACCTCATCTCGTTTGCGCATCATCATGCCGACCGCCTGCGTCAGTTCGAGCTTGTAGCCACTGGCACCACCGGCGGCCTGCTACACAACGAACTCGACCTATCCGTCACGCGCAAAGAATCGGGCCCGCTCGGCGGTGATGTGCAGATTGCCGCGGGCGTGATCGAGAACACCGTCGATGCCGTCATCTTCTTCATCGATCCGCAGGGCAAACACCCGCACGAACCCGACATCCAGACGCTCATGCGCGCCTGCGTTGTTAAGAATGTCCCGCTCGCCACCAACGAAGCCACCGCCCGCATGCTGCTCACCGATGAGCACATCGCACCCAATCCCGAAGCCCCTGCCGCCTAAAGTCCCTGCTCCCTACTCCTTCTCCGCTCTCATCGACTCCGCCATCTGCCGTATGTTTTTGTTTTGGGGGATACGCCGTGTTGCTGCCCTATCCGCATGGAGCGTCTTGACCCTTTTGGGGCTCGTACTTACGTCCGGATGCTCGGACCGGCCCGCCGCCAACGAATCCAGCGAAGCCCCCACACTCACCGCCACGTCGGTGCCGTGGCATGCCCTGCCCGGACGCGCCTCCGCCAACTTTGCGCCGCCCGCGCAAGCATTTCAGCGCTCCTGCTCCACCTGGGACGACGCCGACCCCGCCCAGCCCATGCACCCCGAACGCGCCTGGTTCGGCACCATGGGCGACTGGCAGCACGCCTGCCGCCGCCTCGCGGAGCGGCCCGACTCGGTGTCGCGGGCTCACCGCTTCCGCCAGCTCTTTCAGCCCGTGCGGCTGTCTACTTCCGATACCACAGCGCTGCTCACCGGCTACTACGAGCCTATTCTGCAGGGCGCACCAGCCCCCTCATCCCGCTATAACGTACCGCTGCGCCGCGTGCCCGACGACCTGCTGCGCATTGACCTGGGCGAATTCCGCGATCGCTTTGAGGATGAAACGCTCATCGGACGCCAGGACGGCAACCGCGTGGTGCCGTACTACGACCGCGAAGCTATTCGCAACGGTGCACTCGACGACCAAAACCTCGCGTTCCTCTGGGTCGACAGCCGCATCGACAAGTTTTTTCTGCAGATCCAGGGCTCCGGACGCATTCAACTTCCGGACGGCACCATGACGCGCGTTGGCTATGCCGGGCAAAACGGGCGGCCCTACCGGGCGATTGGGCGCGATCTCGTTGAGATGGGCGAAGTGCCCCGCTCCGAGATGTCCATGCAGCGCATCCGCCAGTGGATGGCCGACCACCCCGACCGCGCCAACGACCTGATGAATCGCAACGCCTCGTACATCTTCTTCCAGGAGCGCACCGACCTCGATCCCGAGGCGGGCCCCATCGGCTCACAGGGCGTACCGCTCACCGCCGAACATTCGCTTGCCGTAGATCCCAAGGTCATTCCGATGGGCATGCCTGTCTGGATCAGTGGCACTGCCCCCACCGCTACCGACGACAGCAGCACGGTGCTCTTTCAGCGGCTCATGGTAGCGCAAGACACCGGCGGCGCCATTCGCGGTCCGCTCCGGGGCGATGTGTTCTGGGGCCACGGCGAGAATGCCGAAACGCGTGCCGGACGCATGCAGCATCCCGCTACCTGGTATGTGCTCGTGCCCCGCGCTGCGCTGCGAGATATTCCGGAGTAGAGATGTGGCGCACAAAAGGATCCCTGCCCGTAAGGACACGGCGCGCCGTGTCTCTACTACTACGAACAGAATAGATCTGCGACACAGCCCTACTCCCCCTCAAACAGATCGCCCGATTCAGACGGACGGGTGCGGTCGAAGTGCTTGTACGCCCGCTTCAGCGCCACCCGTCCCCGGGGTGTACGCTCCATGAACGCCTCCTGGATGAGATACGGCTCGTACACCTCCTCAATCGTGCCCGACTCCTCACCCACCGACACCGCCAGGTTCTTGAGTCCCGTGGGCCCGCCCTCGAAGTTGTCGATCAGCGTCAGCAGGATGCGCGTGTCCATATCATCGAGCCCGGCCTCGTCCACGTCGAGCGCATTCAGGGCATGGTCGGCAATTGTTTTGGTGATTTCGCCGTCGCCCTCCACCTCTGCAAAATCGCGGGTGCGGCGCAACAGGCGGTTGGATACGCGGGGCGTGCCTCGGCTACGACGGGCAATCTCAAATGCGCCGTCATCGGTGATCGGCACATCCAGAATGCGCGCCGAGCGCTGTGTGATGGATTGCAGCAGATCAGCCGTGTAGTAGTCGTACCGGAAGTCAATACCAAACCGCGCCCGCAGCGGCGAGGTCAGCAGCCCTTTGCGCGTGGTCGCGCCCACGAGCGTAAACGGCGGCAGCGAGATCTGCACCGTGCGCGCATTCGGTCCCGAGTCGATCACAATGTCGATGCGATAATCCTCCATCGCCGAGTACAGATACTCCTCAACAACCGAGCTCAAGCGGTGAATCTCATCGATGAAGAGCACGTCGCCCTCCTCCAGATTGGTGAGCACCCCCGCCACATCCGCTGGTTTTTCGAGCACCGGCCCGCTGGTCGTGCGGATGCGCGCGCCCATCTCATTAGCCACGATATGCGCAAGCGTGGTTTTGCCAAGCCCCGGCGGCCCCGATAGCAGCACATGGTCGAGCGTCTCGCCGCGTTGCAGCGCCGCCGTCATAAACACGCGCAGGTTCTTCTTGATCTTCTCCTGCCCAATGAAATCCTCCATCCGCTGCGGGCGCAGCATCGACTCGATGTCGGATTCGGAGGCGTCGTTCGTGTCGGGACGTAAGGCGGGCGAGCGCGATTCGGATGTGGGCGATTCAGACATGGGCCAAACGATACATGAGCAGCACAGCAACGAGCACAAGACAACCAGTGCGCCTTATGCGATGTGCTTCAAGCCATTGGCCCGGCGCATAGTTTCTGAAGATGTTTTTGGAGGAGGCGAAGGCTATGCCTCCCACCCGAAAAAAAACACAAGCAGCTCCAGAAATTGAACGCCCTGTTTCAGGCTCTTGACCTGTACCCACCGCTTTTTCTGTCGTACAACGCAATATCGCAGGCATGCAGGTCACCATCGCACACCGCCGTTGCCCCATGCGCCATTGCTCCCAGCTACCTGTCGTTTTTACTGCCCCAAAGCTGTGATAGAGCTGGAAAAGCAGCACGCACTTTACATCCCGCATTGATGTTGGCACTGGCATTCCGTATGCTTTCAAACCAATCACAGGAACGATTCTTGCGTGTGCCGCAAGGCAAAAAGCGGCACACCGTCCGTTGGTTAGCCGCTTCTTGCTATGCTTGAACTTCATCAGAAACAGGAGCTTCAGCAAAAGCTCTCGCCGCAGCAGATTCAGTACATCAAACTACTGCAACTGAATACGCTCGACCTGGAGCAGCGCATCAAAGACGAGATGGCAGAGAATCCGCTGCTTGAAGAGGGCGTCGAGGATGCCGAGCTCGAAAGCCGCGAAGAGGCCGAGACCGAGCAGGAGATGGAAAACGATCTGGAGACCGACGACCCCGACGAGGAGGAGTTCGACCTCGACGAGCTGCTCAATAATCCCGATGATCTCTACGGCTACAAGGCCAACCCCAATCGCGGCGAGGAAGACGACGAGTACCGCCGCCAGATGCGCGCCTCGACCTCGCTCGCCGAAGATCTGAACGAGCAGCTGGGCCTGCTGAATCTCGACGAGACTGAACAGCTTATTGCCGATCAGATCGTGGGCTCCATCGACGAGGACGGCTATCTGCGCCGCGAAGTGGAGTCGATCATCGACGACATCCTGTTCAACCAGAACGTGGAGGTCAGCGAAGAGGATGTCGAGGCGGTCTTAAAACAAGTGCAGTCGCTCGACCCGGCAGGCATTGCTGCGCGCGACCTGCAAGAGTGCCTGCTCATCCAGTTGCGCCGCATGCCCGACGACATTGAGGGCCGCGACATTGCCATCGAGATGCTGGAGGACCACTACAAGGCCTTCACCATGAAGCACTTCGGCAAGCTCAAAAAGCGACTGGAGATCGACGACCGCACGCTCAAGACCGCATTCGATCTCATCCAACAACGCCTCGATCCCAAGCCCGGCGAAGGCACGTTTTCGGAAGAGACCAACTACATCACGCCCGACTTTACCGTCCGGTACGTAGACAACGACTTCGTCATTACGCTAAACGGCCAAAACGCGCCCGACCTGCGCATCTCGCGCCACTACCGCCGCATGCTCGAAAAGATGCGGGCCGAGCAGAAGAAAGACGACGAGTCGTCTTCGGTCGACAAAGAGACGAAGTCGTTCCTCAAAAACAAGTTTGAGTCAGCGCGCTGGTTCATCAACTCCATCAACCAGCGGCGGCACACTATGACGCTCGTGATGGATGCGATTGTGCAGCTGCAAGAGGATTTCTTTCGTTATGGCGAAGGGCACCTCAAACCCATGATTTTGCAGGATGTGGCGGACATCATCGATATGGATATTTCGACGGTGAGCCGCGTGGTGAATGGCAAGTACGTGCAAACCGAGTTCGGCGTCTACGAACTGAAGTACTTCTTCTCGGAGGGGCTGGAGACGGTCGACGGCGAGGAGGTCTCGAACAAGGAGGTGAAGGCGATCCTTCAGCAGATTGTGGACGATGAGGACAAGACCGACCCGATGTCGGATCAGGCGCTGGCTGATAAACTCGAAGAGCGCGGCTTCAAGATCGCCCGGCGCACCGTGTCAAAGTATCGCAAGCAACTGGGCATTCCGGTGGCGCGCCTGCGCAAGGAGATCGTGCTGGAAGAGGAGGAGGCGTAGTGCGCTGTCAACCCTCATTTTGATGGTTGCCCTGCAATCAGCCCCCACGAAGCCTGTCATGGTGAGCGCAGTCGAACCATCTCCTTGGTGTGTAGCAGGAACTTTTCGGGACGGCACGACACGCGTATCCATCTTGGTTTAACCCACAGAATGACCTGTGACAGAGCACTACTGGTGGATTTGTGACAACATTGCGTGTTTTGCATTTTGGGATGTGCTGTGCATCCCCTATATTGACGACCGTTCGCATGTCCGATGGCTTGCCCCCGCTGCTATGTCTGCTCCTCCCGTTGTGCAATCGCATACCGTTTCCACGGCGCGTCCCTGTCAGCTTTTCGTGCACCTTCCCAATGTGCAACTGGCCGTGCATCCCCACGATGCGGACACGGTAGAGGTGGCCATCCGCATGGCCACCTCCGAAGAGGAGGCCCAGGAAGTGCTTGCACGTCGTCCCATTGCAGTGCGTACCGTGGAGCAGACCATCCGCATTCAGCCGAACACCCGGCAACAGCCCGACCGCGAAGCATGGTGGCGTGCCCAGCGCCGTTCGGACCCAACGGTTACGGTTGAGGTGCACGTGCCCGCCCAAACCAATGCCGATGTGCATGTTCCGGGCGGTACGATTGATATGGCGCGCCTCGACGGACAGATTACGGTAGAGGCCACAGGGGGAACGGTGGATCTGCATGACATGGCGGGGCGGTTGGATGTGCAGGCTTTTCATGGGGACGTGGTGGTGGAGCATTTTTCGGGGCCGCTCCTTTCGGTGCGTGGAACCGGACGCACGGTTGATTTGAGAGCCATTGAGGCACGCGAGACGCATCTGCACGTTGCGTCTTGCACCACGCATCTGCAAGATATACAGGGCGATCTGTCGATTGAAATGCATGGAGGTGCAACAACAGGCACCAACCTTCGCGGTCCGCTTTCGGTGGAGGCGCACGGCGGATCGCTATCGATGCACACGCCCCCGCGTCCGGTCACACTGCATGCAGCCGGCACCGATGTGGCTCTTCACCTGGCCCACGGCTGTCGGTTGGATGCGTCGGCGTATGCGGTACGGTGGAACGACACGCCGCCGCCCCTCGCTACGTGCACCGATCGCCGTGTGAGAGGCGCCCTTCAAGGTGGAGGCGCGGTTGTGCAGGCGGCTGTTGTGGGAAGCCCGTTGGCGCTCGCCCTGCCGTAGCATGATGCTTTTGGCCTCGCCCGAGCTACGGTTTATACAGATCGTGGTTGGACAGATGCCATCCCTCATAGAACGGTCTCCCACAACACCGGTACGGCACGCGCGCTACGAACATCTCTTCCCCCTGGCAGAAGCAGGCGGCTCACGGGCCGGGGCCCCCACATGAAGTGCTACTTCAGACCCACCCCTCAGTCGCTGCGCGACAGTTCCCCTCTCCAGGGGAGCGATTGGGGACGGCGCGCCTCTGCTGGTCTCCCCCTTGCCTGAAGGGGGATTGAGGGGGATGCAAAGTGATACGGGCCGTTTACTGGAGTAGGAGTTACGCACTTGACCCGAGGGGCGTCATTTCCTGCCTATGGACGGGGCGGCGCCGACGCCACATCCTCTCTGGCTCTCCTTCAGGGAAGGAGAGAACGTATAGTATCACGCTGCCACGACACCGCAGGCCTCCCCCTTGCCTGAAGGGGGATTGAGGGGGATGCAAAGTGATACGGGCCGTTTACTGGAGTAGGAGTTACGCACTTGACCCGAGGGG
>NZ_JAWOAR010000353.1:0-2867 GCF_046498435.1 Longimonas sp.
CCCGGAGCCCGCTCGCTGCCCATTGACAATCTCGACGCGCACATCGAGGCGCTACCCGAGGGGCACGAGGTGGTGGCGTACTGCCGCGGACCATACTGCGTGTACTCGGACAAGGCCGTGCGCCGTCTGCGCGATCGCGGATATGAGGCGCACCGTCTGGCCGGAGGACTCCCCGACTGGGCCGCGGCGGGCCATCCGGTTGAGCGCACCGCGGCATAGGGCCCTGCCCTAACGAACCCACCATCGCTGCACTCCCACTATCACGCATTATCACGCCAGGCCCTGTGGATACTGTAAAACAAGGCATTCGTACAAACTGGAAGCAATTTGCGCTCCAGGTCGTCACTGTGTTCGCGGTTGGACTCACCATGGGCGCAGAGCGCAACGTGGTGCCCATCATGGGCGAGGAGCTCTTTGGCGTCACTTCGTTTCTGGTGATCGGCTCTTTTGTGGTGAGCTTCGGCATCGTGAAAGCCGTTCTCAACCTCTACTCGGGCAAGTGGGCCGATGTCTACGGGCGCAAGCCGGTGCTCATTGCCGGGTGGCTGTCGGCGCTCCCCATTCCGTTTCTGCTGATCTATGCGCCCAACTGGTGGTGGGTGGCCGCCGGTAATGTGCTGCTTGGGGTGAACCAAGGCGTAGCCTGGAGCATGAGCATGACCTCGAAGATCGAACTGGCCGCTCCCGAGGAGCGCGGGCTGGCAGCGGGTATCGACGAAGCGTTTGGATACACCGGCGTGGCCATTGGCGCATGGCTCACCGGCGTCATTGCCACGCACTACACCCTGCGTCCAGAGCCGTTCTACTTTCTGGCTGGCGTCATTGTAGTGGCCCTGCTCATTGCACTCTTCCTGATCCAGGAAACCCTTCCGTACGCCCAGGCCGAAGCCGCCCGCGAGGCCGAGCGTGACGACGCCCGCACCGACGCCGACCTTCCGTTCTGGGAGATCGTGAAGCGCGCCACGTACAAAGATCCTACGCTGTTTGCAGCGGCGCAGGCCGGACACGTCGAAAACTTTGTCGATACGCTGGTCTGGATTGCTTTCCCGCTATTTCTTATCGGACAAGGGCTCGATCCGGCACAAGTTGGCGTAGTTGTGGGGATACACAGCGGCGCCTATTTCCTGCAAGTGTATACCGGACGCCTGGGCGATCAGATCGGGCGGAAGCCGCCCATTGTGGCGGGGTTCTTCCTGGCCGGCGCCGGTATTGCGGGCATGATGTGGGTCGACAGCTATGCCGGCTGGATGCTCTTCTCGGGCCTTTCGGGCATTGGCATGGCCCTGCACTACCCGAACCTGATTTCAGTGGCCAGCGATGCTGCCCACCCGCTGTGGCGATCGACCGGACTCGGGGTGTATCGCATGTGGCGCGATCTCGGGTACGCGGTGGGAGCGGTTCTCATCGGGATTACGGTGGATGTGTTCTCGATCGAAGCGGCGTTCTATGGCACTGCTACTGCCATGTTTATCTCGGGGGCGTATGTGGTCTGGCGCATGGAAGAGACCCATCCGGTGTTCGGGACGCACGCATCGCCAGAGCGGTCGAGCGCCTGAGTGTTGAAGCTGGTACGCACGTTGTTCAGTGCATCCACGTGATGCGGAAAGGGGAAATGGGGCAGGGGCGGATGCCTTCAATGGTGCGAGACATGATGGAAGGGGGACGCTGTGTCGCTTCCTCCTGAACCCGTGCGGATGCGCAAAAAAACGCCTCGCTCCAGGCGGGAACGAGGCGTTTGGAAATAGCGACCGAATAGAAACCTGACAAGCCTCGCAGACCTGTCAGGTTTGAAAGTGACTTACTCCGCATCCGGCGCGTTATCCATCTGTGCTTTCTGAAGTTGGCCGGAGTAATCGACGTACACCGTTTTTGTCTCCGTGTAGAAGTCGAAGACCTCCCAGCCGCCGTCGCGGTGGCCGTTGCCGGTGCCTTTGACGCCGCCGAACGGCATGTGGGCTTCGGCGCCGATGGTGGGGCCATTCACGTAGGTGATGCCCGCCTCCAGGTCGTGCATGGCGCGGAAGGCGTGGCGCACGTTTTCGGTGTAGATGCTGGAGGAGAGTCCGTAGTCGGTGTTGTTGGCGACCTCAACGGCCTCCTCGTACGACGATACCGTGAGCACGCTGAGCACCGGGCCGAAGATTTCCTCCTGCGCAAGCCGCATGTTGGGCGTTACATCGGTGAAGAGCGTGGGCTGGAAGAAGTAGCCATCGTCCAGCGCCGGATCGTCGGGCGTATCACCGCCAAAGACAAGCGTAGCGCCTTCGTCGGGGCCGATGTCCATGTAGGACTGTACCTTCTTGAGGGCGTCTTCATTGATGAGCGGGCCCACATCCACGCCGTCTTTGCGTCCGTCGCCGAGCGTCAGGTCTTCGGCGGCTTCCTGGATGCGATCCACGAGTTCGTCGTGGACGTCTTCGTGGACGATGAGGCGGCTAGTGGCGGTGCAGCGCTGTCCGGTGGTGCCGTATGCGCCCCAGAGCACGCCTTCAAGCGCGAGATCGAGGTCGGCGTCTGCCATCACGATCATGGGATTTTTGCCGCCCATTTCGAGCGACAGCTTCTTATTGAGGCGTCCGCACGTTTCGCCGATCTTCGTGCCGACTTCGGTGGAGCCGGTGAACGAGATGGCATCGACCGAGGGGTGCTCGACCAGCTGTCGAATACCGATTGCGCAGCAGCCACCGCATCGTCTACGTCAGCGGGGCCCGAGGCGGGAAAGTGGCCCACCACGTCTTGAAATGACGCCGGATTGCGGCTGGCAAATGTTTGGCCGGTTGCAGCGGCCTGCCAGGTGCCATCGATGTAGTTTTGGAAGAGGTCAGCCATAAGCAAAATAGAATGTAGCAAAGGGGATACGATCAGTG
>NZ_JAWOAR010000031.1:0-5418 GCF_046498435.1 Longimonas sp.
GGGTTCTCGCGAAACGGATTGTCCTCGAAGTCGCCCCCCACATCGGTACGGCCTTGCGACACCTCGCGGAGTCCATGCATGTAGCGCACAAACACGCTAAGTGAACTCGGGCCTTCGTCGAAGGTCGCGCCGAAGCCAAGGACTGCGCTGGCGTCGGTCCGCTCGTAGAAAGAGCCCTCATCAGGCAACTGTACTTCGACGGTACTGCCGGTGGACTGCGTCTCGAACATCTTCACGCCAAACGACCCGCCGCCCGTGGCAAACAGGTCCAGGCGCCACACCGATGGCAGCGCCACGCGCAGTTGAAGTGGAAATTCGGCGTACGACGCCGTATAGTTGACCTGCCCAAACGTTTCGGTGACGGACGTGCCTTTCTGCATGAACAGCGCCTCTTGCTGAATACCCACCGGTCCAGGCAGGTCAACAAGCATCCCTCCACCGGCAGCAACGGTGGTGCGAAACCCGGTAGACAGGTCGGAGTCGGGGGATACGGTGGCAACATTGGCTCCTGCTATCACCCCAAACGAAACCGACTGGGCTGCGCCTGGGAGCGGAGCCGCCAGCAGAAAAGTAAATGTTAGCAATCCAGCAAAGAACGATGTACGCACGGGCAGGTAGCAGAACCTTGAGAAGATGAAAGCGGCAGTTACACGAGCCATGCCAAAGCGGTGATCCAGCCCACGGACTCCTTTCTGGCATAGGATTGGCCGTAGACGGATATCATGGCATGCGAGTAACCTGTATAGTTGCATTTTCTTTGGTCCTGTTGTACCTTTCGTCTGTTAATTAGCTTACATTTGGCTTGGAATTGCAGTGGGCTTAGTGATGCGCAGACGGTTTCCCAACAGCGTATTAGGTTCTGCATCCTACATGGGACTCGCCACTATTCTGGGTGGGGCCCGTGTCTATGCTTTTTTCCAGTTGGCTGGTCCCCCCTATGAGCGATGACGTTACGCAGCTTCTGGTAAAATACCAGAACGGCAACACGCAGGCCGAAGAGCGTCTGTGGGAGGCTGTATACGATGAACTTCGAAAGCTGGCCCAACACCGCATGCGCCGCGAGCGCAAAGACCACACGTTGGGCACCACAGCGCTTGTACACG
The DNA here is from genome assembly GCF_046498435.1 of Longimonas sp. NCBI lineage: Bacteria > Pseudomonadati > Rhodothermota > Rhodothermia > Rhodothermales > Salisaetaceae > Longimonas > Longimonas sp. Next base: position 1,104 of record NZ_JAWOAR010000031.1, read on the forward strand.
AGTGCTACCTGAAGCTGGTTGATCAGACGCAGGTGGAGTGGGAAAGCCGGCTGCATTTCTATGCAATGGCCTCGCGCATTATGCGCAATATATTGGTAGACTATGCTCGCCGCCGCACCGCCCAAAAGCGAGGCGGCGGAGCACCACACGTCAACCTCGAAAAAGTGCAACTCTCTGATAGTGAGGAAACGGCTCATCTCTTTATAGCACTGGATACGGCACTCACACAGCTTGCCGAGATGGATGAGCGCATGGCACAGGTGGTCGAGTACCGGTTCTTTGGCGGCATGAAAGAGAAAGAAATTGCCGAGTTGCTCGACGTGTCGGCGCGCACCGTGCGGCGCGACTGGCGTAAAGCCAAAGGATGGCTCGCGCGGATGATCGATGAGGGTAGTTAAGCGACACCATTGCATCGTTGCGTTTGGTCGTGCGTTTTGGTGATGCATTGCTCCGGCGTTATGTTGTTACGTTATAGCGCCAGGGGTCGGCTACACAGATCCATCGGCCCGCAATGATGCGTCCCCCCAACGTATCCCCCTTATGGCTTTCGTATCCCCCCGCTGAAAATCTATGTCTCTCGTTAAGACGCACTGGTCCGAGTTAAGCGACGTGCTTGATGCGGCTCTGGATGCCCCTCCGCAGGAGCGCGCTGCAATTGTCGAAGCGGCGTTTCCCGATAATCCGACACTGCGCGAGGAAGCATTTTCGCTCCTTCGTGCTGCTACCGGCGCCCCCACCCTCCTCGATTGGGATGCGTGGCAGTGCGCCGGCACATGGGTAGACAACGCGGTTGACGAGGCGCTCAATGCCTCCACAGACGATTTGAATCCAGGCACCACACTCGGGGCCTATACCATTGAAGACCTGCTGGGGACGGGGGGAAGCAGTCGTGTGTATAAGGCGCGCCGCAGCGATGGGTTGTTTGATCAGACGGTTGCGATCAAAGTGCTGCGCAAGAGCCAGCGCATCAATTTTGAACAGCGGTTTCTGCAAGAACGGAGCATTCTGGCGTCGCTCGACCATCCCAACATTGCGCGCATCATCGACGGCGGGGCTACGTCCGAGGGGCATCCGTATTTTGTGATGGAGCATGTCGAGGGCACGCCCATCACCACGTACTGCGATACGCACCGTCTTTCAATTCCTAAGCGGCTGCGTCTCATGCAGCAGGTGATGGAGGCGGTGCAACATGCGCATCAGAACCTGATTGTGCATCGCGACCTGAAGCCGTCGAACATCCTCGTGACCGATGATGGCCACGTGCGGCTGCTCGACTTTGGCATCGCCAAGGTGCTCGAAGATGCCCATGGCCCGATGGGGGTAGAGCCGTATGAAACGCAGACCGGTGCGCATCCGCTTACGCCCGGCTATGCTGCGCCCGAGCAGATTGAACAAGGAGCTATCACCACGCGCACCGATGTGTACGCGCTGGGCCGCGTGTGTTACGAACTCATCTGTGGGTGCCGACCGGTGGATGCAGACACCACCGCGCCCTACGCCATGATGCAAGCGGTGTGCGAGGGCAACCTGCGTCCGATGCACGAGCAGTTTGCCACCCGCAACGCAGCCGACCGCGAGACGATCGCTGAACAACGCGGATGCACGGAAACAGCGCTGAAACGCTACCTGCAGAGCGATCTACGCGCTGTTTTGAGTCAGGCGCTGGCGTGCGTCCCCGACGACCGCTACGGCACGGCTGCCGGCTTCAAGCGCGATATGGAACGCTACCTCGATGACCGTCCGGTACAGGCACGTACAGCCACGCCCTGGTATCAGATACAGACCTTTGTGCGACGCAACCGGTGGGGCGTGCTCGCCGCAACTCTCATAGCGGGACTGGTACTGGCGTACGCAATTACCGTCACGCAGTACTCGCAGCAGATGCGGGCCGAGCGCGACAAGTCGGAGGCGGTGACCACGTTTCTTACCGATCTGTTTACGGCATCGAATCCCGAAATGAATGCAGGCACTCCCAACCTTACTGTGCGCGAGGTGGTAGATCGAGGGGCTGCCCAGCTTGACACCAATATGGAACAGGCCCCACAGGTCCGGGCCGATTTAAAGACGACGCTGGGCCAGGTGTACAGCGGGCTCGGACTCTACGAGCAGGGCGAGCCGCTGCTTCGGGAGGCGCTGACTACACGGTTGGAACGAGACAGCGACCAGGCTGAAGAGGCGGGCACGCGCAAAGCACTCGGTTATCTGCTCTTTCGCACTGGTGATTATGAAGAGGCCGAGGCGCAGATTCAACAGGCGCTTGAACTTGCGGAACAGGCCCACGGGGCCTCAGATGCCGAGGTGGGCGCCTATCTCAACGGGTTGGCCATTCTCTACAATGAGTCAGGGCGTGGCGACGAGGCGGAGCCCCTTCTGCGCCAAGCCTTGGCGATCAACGAGTCTGCCGCCGCGCCCGCCACGTATCTGCACAATCTGGCTATTGCTCTGCAAGATCAGGGGAAGTTCGAGGAGGCGCTATCGGTGCACGAAGATGCTATCACGGCATTCGAAGAGCAGTTTGGAGCCGAGTATCCGGGACGGGCCTCGGCGATGGCACGGTACGCGTTCTCGCTCCACCTGAATGGAGATTACGAGGAGGCGGCAGCCATGCATGAAGAGGCGCTAACTTTACGACGCGACATTCTGCCAGAGGAGCACCCGCATATTGCATCCTCGCTCATTCGATATGGCTGGCTGGAGGCCGAGCGCGGCAATGGGACCCGCGCCGAAGACATGGTCCGCGAAGGTATGAACATGTTGGGGCAGTTTGTGCCCGAGACGCACTGGGAAATGCAAGCTGCACAAGGTATCTTGGGCATCGCACTGATGCGGCAGGGGCGCATTGCCGAAGGCCGGGCGCGCTTAGAGCCGGTGTATAACGGTTTCTACGCAACCTTTGGACCCGACGACTGGCGCACCCGGCGCGCTGAACAGGTGCTTCGCCAAACGGGCGGAGTGCCCGACGTATCCGAGACCGAATAGTCTCATACCAACGCCGCATGCGTCGTTGGTGTATGGACGTGTGGACGGGTGGAGGAGTAGGACATCAGTCCACACCCACACAGGGCCGAAGGCCAACTACCGAAGTACATTCGGTGTCGTGCAGAGAAGCGATCCCACAACGGGGCAACCGGATTTGGCATCCTTGGGTAGGCGCCTGCCATAGTGCTCTGCCAATCCTCATTTTGATGGTTGCCCTGGCATCACCCCCCAACGAAGCCTGTCATGGTGAGCGCAGTCCCGTCCCCCTGTGGCTCCGACCACTGTCGGAGGAACCATCTCCTTGGGGTTTAGCAGGACCTTTTCGGGGCGGCACAGCACGCGTATCCATCTCGGTTTAACCTGCAGAATGACCTGTGACACAGCAGTGTATGTGTTTAGCGACTTGTTCCAGATTGCCGGGGACGCAAGCAGTACCGTCTGCGTTTCTGGCGTACACCACGGCCCCCCTTCGGTATCGCTGTCGCGTGGGAAACGCAGAAGCGTTCATTTGCAGAGCCAACGGGGGACCGTTGGCTCCAGTCTATCCCCCCAGCTGCTGGCGCGACGGCTTCCCTCTCCAGGGGAGCGATTGGGGGACTGCTGCTTTACCTTACACCTCAACGTCATCCTGACCCACGACGACCGTCGGGGGGAAGGATCTCGACGCCACCCCTGCACGTGTGGCACGATCCTTCGGTGAAGAGCGCTGGATTCCGGGCAATTATAGAATCGCGCTAAACACGTACCCGACAGCTGTCGGAATACTGATCCCGGGCTAAGGAAAGACGCAATACGGAGACCGCTCCTGCCCCCCAATCCGACTCCTGCCCTTCCTCGTCGCATGGCACAAAAAGCATGACCTGCGGCCCTTCCGCCGTGCGACGCAAGCCGGTTAGGAGCTCCACCCCACTCACTTGGTCTAAGCACCACTTGTCCCGAGCGAAGCCGAGCCCCCTCTAAAGAGCGCCCCCAATCGACCGTAACGACGCAGGGCCCTGCGTCGCCCGGGAGCAATGCGTTGCCATGCGGAGCGGCATCTGCCCATGCAAAGCAGCGCGATCTCACCCTCATGCTCCCGTCACGCATGCGGCAGCTGTACACCGGCGTCCCAGTGCCCTGGGATGGTACGTATGCCTCAACGGGGCACCCGTCCCAAGCGAAGTCGCGGGCGACCCAGAAGCGCCCCTCCACCCGACCGTAACGACGCAGGCCGGCTTTTTGACCTCTACAACCGGCATGTCTGAACGGCTGAGGTTATCGACATAATCCTCGCCCGTATACTTGGCCACTTCATCAGGATCAAAGGGCAGATCAACCCCGATCCTGTTGATATACT
>NZ_JAWOAR010000153.1:0-17439 GCF_046498435.1 Longimonas sp.
ATAAATTGTTAATTGAGAAGGAAAAAAGAAAGCTACTTTACCTCTGTTTTCCAGTGTAGCCTCAAACTCTAAACCGTTTTCTGTCTGGGTTGGAGAAGAAAGATAGGCGTTGACACTATAGTAGTGCTGTGCCACACGTGATTCATAGGGTAACGCATGGACTCCCACTTTATAGTCATCCAGATCCTGAATCGAGTTCAGGACAGGCAAGGCGCCCCTGGCGCCGCTGGCGCCGCTGATCCGGGATCTTTTGTGGACTTCCATGACAATCATTCGCGTGAGCTACCCAACCATTTATGCGTGACACAGCAGTAGAGAGATACTGCATTCGGGCAACTGTCATATTGCAAGTGCTCTCCTCCGACACCCCCGACAGCAGTCTCTGAGCCAGATCGTTACTGCACGCGATCGGGATTGGCATCCACAAAGCTGCCCCAGCCACTGTACTGCTCGGTGGCGCCGTGCGAGCGGCGGTTGGTATGACAGAGCGCAATCGCCAGCGCGTCGGAGGCGTCGAGCGCAATGTCATCAGCAGCGCCATCCATATCCAGAATCGCATGGATCATGTAGCGCACCTGCCGCTTCGAGGCGTTGCCGTTCCCGGTCACGGACTTCTTCACCTCTTTCGGCGTGTACTGTACCACATCCAGCTTGTGGTTCAGCCCAGCCATCATGGCGGCCGCTTGCGCACGGCCCAGCTTCAACATCGACTGCGGGTTTTTGCCGTACACCGGCATCTCAATAGCCAACACCTCGGGCGTGTGCGTGTCGATGAGCTCGACCACAGCATCATAGATCTGCTTGAGCCGGTCGATATGCGGCGTACCGCTGCCCAGCCGAATAACGCCCTGCGCCGGAGTGGTTTCGTCGGATCCGGTCGCCTCTACCACACCATAGCCAGTGCAGTTGGATCCGGGGTCGATGCCAAGAATGGTCATGCGAGTGCAGGCTATCAAACAAGAAAAGCAGCAGGCAGGCGTTAGTCGTCAGAGTGGAGCGAGAGCGCCTCCCCATCGTCGGCGAGCGTCGTGTACACCGCATCCACATCGTCGTGATCCTCAATGGCTTCGACGAGCGCACGCACCTGCTCCGCCTCCGACGCATCAAGCGATACGGTGGTCGCGGGGATGCGCAGCAGATCAGCGTCTTCGACAGGGATTTCGGCGGCCTCCAGGGCATCTTCCACATCGGTGAACGTCTCTACCGGCGTGGTAACGACATAGGTGTCGTCTTCGGTGCGCAGGTCTTCAGCGCCCGCCTCGACCACCCGTTCGAACAGCTCCAGCTCGTCGACAGCACCAGTTGGCACCTGAATCTCCCCTTTCTGCTCAAAGAGGTAGCCAACGGATCCGTCTTTGCCCAAATTGCCGTTGTGCGTGCTGAACAGGTGCCGTAGGTCAGCGACAGTGCGGTTGTTGTTGTCGGTCATTGCCTCGATGAACACCGCCACGCCGTGTGGGGCATAGCCCTCGTAGCTGACCGGTTCGTAGTTTTGCCCTTCGAGTTCGCCCGTGCCCCGCTTAATAGCGCGCTCGATGGTGTCTTTGGCCATATTCTCGGCCTCGGCCCGCTCAATGGCATTGGCCAGAGTCGCGTTCATCTCGGGGTCGCCTCCGCCCTCGCGAGCGGCTGTTGCGATCTCGCGCGAGAGCCGCGCCCATATTTTGGACTTCTTCTTGTCCTCTTTGGCTTTCTGTCGCTTAATCTTCGACCATTTATTGTGTCCAGCCATGCCGTATCCGGAGTCTATTCGCAGAGTGCTGGGTGTGCAGTAGAACTGGTACGAAAGGGATGCGGAGGGGATTCGTTGGCCCAACCTCGGCGCATCATCAACAGGCGCATCATCAACAGGCGCATCATCAACAGGCGCATCATCAACAGGGGCATCATCAACAGGGGCATCATCAACAGGGGCATCATCAACAGAACGTGCGATCTGCCGATCAGCAGGCAGGCGCAATAGACAAAATTGATTCCGATCAGCTGTCGACCTCCCATGCCCCGTCTCGCTTTGGGGATGCATACGCCGATCTTCCCCACCAAATCAAGGTACGTGTTTAGCGACTTGTAACCCGGGAATGGTATTCCAACCGTTCTGGGAAGAACGTCCCGGGCGGTGTGTAGACCAATTCAACGGGGCAGAGCCATGCGACGAGGGGGCTAAACAGATACAAATCAAGCGCCGGGCTCGAAAAGCGAGTAGTGATACCAACTCCGCATGCTTCGTTGGTCTATGGATGGGTCGAAGGATGAACGGGTGAACGAAAACCATCTACTTCCAGCGTAAAGAACGGGGCGGAGGAGCCCGAAGAGTCATGCTTGTAGTACCCCTAAAAAAGTGCGTCGCGCGGCAGAGGAGGCGAATTCGGGGTGGCAGGAGCGTCCTCCGCATCGCGCATTTCTTTAACCCGGGATCAGTATTCCGACAGCTGTTAGAAGGATATCCCGGACGTTTATTGAAGCCCGCTAAACAGATACCGGGATTGCGTTCCGGGAGCACCCGTTCGCAACGCTCACAATGCGACACTGAGCGCCAGCTCTTTGTCAGGTTGCGACGTAAAAAGGTTTCTGTATACGCACGCTTTGCCCCTTTATATACCTGTTTTGCTCTTCAGGAGCTTGCGTGGATGATATTCGCTGCTTATTATGGGAGAAAATACGTCTCAATTATCATGAAAGGGCTGGCTCCTAAGACGCCTCCTAAGACGCATTGTTGCGATGAATGACCATACGCTTCACCTGCCGGATCACGTTAGCGTCATCGGTCCCACGACGGACTATGCCTACAAATGGGGGCTCAATGTGGGACTGTCTGATGCGCGCGCCTTGCGTTTAGCGCTGGCTGTTGATGAACTCGTAACAGACGTGGTGCGCTTTGCTTTTCCGGCGAGTAGCGGCACCTTCACAGTCACGTTCCGCTCAGATCTGTTAAAGGCGGAAGTGATTATCCACGAAAAGGGGGAGCCGTTCGATCTCACCCGGTACACGTACGACCCCAAACAAGCCATTAACGAGGGGCGCTTTGAAGGAGCCGGCTTTACCGTGGTGCGACACTGCGTTGACGACTTTGCTTTTCTCAACCGGGGGCGCGAAGGCAAAGAGTTTCGGATTGTCCAGCACATCGAATCCGAACATATCGCGGACTATGTCACGCTTGAGCCGGACGTTCCCGATGCGGACCGCGACGACGTGTCATACACGATTTCGGGTGTCCAACCGCATGAGGCAGAGGAAATTGCAAAGCTCATCTATCGAACGTATGGCTATACCTACGTTCGCGAAGAGCTCTACTACCCTGACCGGATTGAGCGGGCGCTGGAGCAGGGCGAAAAGTCTGGTGTGCTTGTGCGTACGGACCAGGGACGCGCCGTGGGCTATTTCGCAGTACTCAATATTTCGGGTTCCAACATCGGGGAGGTGGCTGAAGCGGTCGTGGATCCGAACCATCGCCGTCGCGGATTGATGAAGCGGATGCTTGGTGCGCTGATCGATCAGGCAAACGAACGAGGGCTAAGCGGCGTGTTTGGCGAAGCGCTTACCGTGCACAACTTCAGCCAGCGGGTGAACGCCCACTTCGGAATGGAGTCGACTGCGTTTCTGCTCGGACTTTTTCCACCGCAGCGATTCCGCAACATCACGGGCGACTTCACACAGCCGATCTCCATTGTCATTGACTTCCGGCCCCTAATACCATACGAGACGGTCCGCGCATATCTTCCGACTCCGTACGAAGATATGCTTCGACGGATCTACAATGCGCTCGGCGTAGACACCCTGCAGGTATGTCACGACGCTACGCCTGCCGATCAACTGCCGGATACAACAGAAATGGATACGCGCATCCGATACAGCTTCAAACACGTCACGTTTGTAGTAGAGACCGTAGGGGCCGACCTTGTGGAGCAGATTCAGCAGGTACTAACCGACCTGAAAGACGAAGAGATAAACGTAGCGTACGTTGATCTTCCAATCGACACCCCGAGCACGCCCGCCGCTACGTCGATGCTTCGAGATGCCCACTTCGTTCTTGCAGGGCTCATGCCGCGTTTCCATGGCGAACGCGACTACCTACGCCTACAACAGCCAATGGTTACCCTGAACCCGGATGCCATCGAGGTCTACTCTGACCTCGCCGTTATGCTCAAGGATCACGTTATGGAAGACCTATCATGGAACTCGAACGTAACGAAAACACCCTGACGGTGCGCATCCGGCGCGACTTCAACCTGATGGCTGTGCGCCACATGGAATATCACCTCGACGATGCAGCCCGGTGCCGGATTGATCTGTCGCAGGCACGACTGGTGGACACAGAGGGCATTATGGCGCTCTGTAGACTGCAGGCACAAGACATCGACATTGTGCTGCTTGAGCCCCCCGATATCTTTCGGGAGATCCTTGAACTGTTGGCACTTGAGGAACAATTCGATATCGAAATGCTGGTCGAACGCGAGCGCTCTGCACGGTAGCCTGTTCTAACCCCAAAATAGAGTGAGAGGCGAACACCGTAAGCGCGCAGGCGTCCAATCTGCCTATCGTCGTCATATCGCTTTGTCCCTGCCCTTATGGAGCATGTGCTATCGAAAACGGCTTCAACAACGGTGCCTGCAGGCGCTATCGCCCGGTACGTGCACGCCCATGAAGATGCCTATATCGAATTTCTGACCCGACTAATACGAGCCGAGTCTCCGTCCACGGATCCAACGGCTCAGGCCGAAGCCCAGCATCTTCTGGCTGATGCGATGGCAGATCTTGGGTTCCATGTTACCCACCTGCCAGGCACGAAGACCGGCGGGGCCCTGTACGCACGCCCAGCTCGTCGGTCGCGCGGGACACCATGTCAGCTTCTCCTTGGGCACAGCGATACCGTATGGCCCCTCGGCACGCTCAACGAGATGCCTGTCATCCGAAAAGAAAATGTGCTGCGTGGGCCGGGGGCATTTGACATGAAGGCCGGGCTTACCTCCATCGTGTTTGCTCTCCGGACGCTCTACGCACTCGATCTGTCTCCTGCACTGTGTCCGCTCGTGCTCATCACGACCGACGAGGAAATTGGTAGCTTCGAGTCGAAGCCGTACATCGAACGACTGGGGCGACTTAGCCATCGTGTGTTCGTTGCCGAGCCTGCTCTTGGACTGGAGGGCAATCTCAAAACAGCCCGTAAAGGCACAGGCGAGATGACGCTTACCGTGCGTCCTACAGATGCATCGGGCGAAGATCAAGTCGTTTTGGAGATGTCGAATCTTGTGCAGCGCTTGCATGCCCTTGCAGATGCGGAGCGGGGCATCACCATCAATGTGGGCAAGATTGAGGGGCATCGTAAAGATCGGCCTACGGGACGGGCATATGGTCGGATGGCCGTTGACGTGCGCGTTGTTACACGCGAAGATGCCCGTATTATAGGAGAGACCATCCGCGGCATTGAGGCTACATCGCCCAGAGTTACTGTAGAGGTCTGCGGGGCGGTCGACCGTCCACCGTTGGAGCGAACCTCAGAAAACCGGTATCTGTGGAGGCAGGCGCAAGCCCTTGGGCATCACCTTGGGCTTGAATTGAACGAGGCGCGCGCAGGCGGTGCCTCCGATGGCAACCTGACGAGTCCGTACACTGCCACCCTCGATGGGCTTGGCGCAGTAGGAGATGGTGCTCATGCAGAGCACGAATTCATATACGTCGACCAGACGCTTGACCGGTGCGCCCTACTCGCGTCATTGTTACTGGCTCCATCGCGCGAGGAGGGGGGCGTCTCGCAAGACACACCTTGAACCGCTGGGGAGCGGTGCAATGGTCCGTGGTTGTCATGCAGGCCACATCATTTTAGTGCTGTGCCCATCCTCATTTTGATGGTTGCTCTGCAATCATCCTCCCACGAAGTCTGTCATGGTGAGCGCAGTCGAACCATCTCCTTGGGGCTTGGTAGCTCCAGGTAGCTCCAGGTAGCTCCAGATAGACAGGAGATCCTGCCTACTTCAGAGAGATCTTTCCCTCAACAGGGGGCCCGACGTTCAAGGTGACATCATGTGAGCAGGGCATGTTGCCCCCTAAAGATTGACGCGTGACACAACAGTAGCTACCTCACCCCGCTCTGTCCATTTATAACGGAGGACGCCTTATGGAATCGGACAAATTCGTGTCGCTTGATATCGAAACCTCGTTCTGGAAGCGCGTCTTCGTCGTGGCTCCGCTTGTTGTGGTAGGTACGAAAGAAGGCGAGGACTACAACCTGGCCCCTAAACACATGGCGATGCCGCTGGGATGGGAAAACTATTTCGGGTTCATCTGCACGCCCGCGCACGGCACGTACCATAACGCCAAGCATCACGGTGCTTTTACAGTAAGCTATCCATGGCCCAACAGCGTAACCGTGGCCAGTCTTACGGCGTCACCGCGCCAGTCGGACTGTGGCTGTGGTACCGATCAGCCCATCCTGGATCAGATTCCTACCACCGATGCTTCCCTTGTAGACAGCATTTTTCTGCGCGATGCCTACCTCCGGCTTGAGTGCGAGCTCGATCGAATCGTAGATGACTTTGGCGACCAGAGCCTCATTATTGGGCGCATTGTTGCCGTCCACGTGCACGAGGAGGCGCTGCGTACCTCCGATCAAGAAGATCAGCAGTTGATCTACGACGCTCCGCTTTTGGCGTATCTGCATCCCGGACGATTTGCCACGATTCGTGAATCGCAGACCTTCCCGTTTCCCGACCACTTCACGTCGTAAAAGAAAGACGGCCAGAACGCAAAGAGCTATGAAAGAGGGCTACGCGCACGATGTACTTACCGTAGTTGACGAGGAGCGCTCCGACTTGCTCGCACTACTACAGGCACTTGCAGAGGCTGAATCTCCCTCGGATGTGCCGGAAGCTCAGGGGCCGGTCTTCGAGCTCATTGCAGATGCGCTGGATCCACTGGGGTACGATCTGCTACGCCTACCGGGCCAAGAAACAGGTGGACAATTGTACGCACGCCCGTCCCGTGGCGACGCCAGCAGACCGGCTCAACTTATGCTCGGGCACGTCGACACCGTTTGGCCACTTGGTACCCTTGCAGAGATGCCCGTGGAACAGCGAGACGGACGTCTTTACGGTCCCGGGGTTCTTGACATGAAGGGAGGCATCGTACAGATGATCTTTGCCTTGCGGGCCCTGGATCAACTGTCGCTCACTCCCCCGCTACAGCCCGTCATCTTTCTGAATTCTGATGAGGAGGTCGGCAGCTTCGAGTCACGCCCCCGTATTCGTCGCCTAGCCCGCGCAGTGGAGCGGACATTTGTGTTGGAACCGGCACTTGGACCGAAGGGGCTACTCAAGACGGCACGGAAGGGCGTTGGGCGGTTTACGATCGAGATCAAGGGCCGCGCCGCTCATGCCGGACTTGACCCGGAGGGGGGAGCTAGCGCCATTGTTGAGCTGTCGCATGTGGTGCAAAATCTGCATAGACTCAACGCCCCAGAGCGAGGAGTTAGCGTCAGTGTCGGAACCATTGAGGGAGGGCAGCGGGCCAATGTGGTGGCGCCGCGGAGCCGCGCTGAGGTAGACGTGCGTGTGACCACGGCGGAAGACGCAAAAGCAACCGAAGCGGCTATGTACGCTCTCGAACCCGTGACCCCCACAGTCACACTCTCAGTGAACGGGCATTTCCACCGACCGCCCATGGAGCGCACGCCGCGCAACCGTGCGCTATGGCATCTTGCACTGCAAGCCGGTGAGCAGTTGGGGCTTACGCTGGAGGAGGCGCGCGCAGGAGGCGCCTCCGATGGCAACGAGACAAGCCCTTTCTCGGCCACGCTCGATGGCCTCGGACCCGTGGGTGGTGGGGCCCACGCTGCGCATGAGCACGTCGATATCAAAAAGCTTGTAGAGCGAACTGCTCTTCTGGCCTTGCTGCTGATGGCTGCCCCTCTGTCCAACTCGTTGAGGAAGACGCCCTGAACTGCCACGGTCCTGCGGGCAAACCACGGGACCCAAAATGCCTATACCACCACGTACGCCACACAAAAGGCCACGAGAAACACGAGTCCGGCCCACGAGAGTCCCCGCATGCCGGTCGAGGGACGCGCATGCTCGGGCATGTGATCGCTACAGACGAGGTAGTAGTTCATGGCACCGAGAACGGGCCCGGCCAGGAAGGCAAGCGTAGTGGCTACGTCAACCAGGGCGGTAAGGCTGTTTACGAGCAGCGCCAGGATCGCCCACGCGCCGATGGGTGTGATGAAGAGTCCCAGCCGGTAGTAGCGCTGCAACGCTTCCACATCGCCTGTGGACTCGGGGGCGGACTCGGGGGCGGGTGCATGTTTGGGGCTGGGCGCGATCTCCGGGCTGGCAGCAACGGCTTCGGGCGCACGAGCCAGACTGCGAGCGGCCAGCGGTGTGCCCTGTAGGTAGGCAGTAAACCACGCCACGAGGCGTCCATACGCATCCGTTACCGCTAACGTGGTGCTGAGCATCGTAGTCAGCGCCGCAATGCCCACGAGCGTGCCCGCCCAGGCGCCAAGCGTGGTCGTGTACAGATCCACCACCTGCGTGGCAAAGGGGACGGGCTCGCTGCCGAACTCAGTGCCCGTGCCGTACATGATGGCAGTGCCCAATACCAGAAACGCCAGCGCCATGAAAAGCGAAAGCGCATAGCCAATGGCAAAATCGGCCTGCACGTCGCGCAGAGCCAGGCGGGTGCCCGTGTCGCGCTCACGCTCCAGCGTCCACAGCGAGTGCCACGCGGCCATGTCGATGGGCACGGGCATCCAGCCCATGAGCGCCAGCGAGAAGGCAATGCCCGAGGTTGTGAGCAGCGCGCTCGGACCGGCAGGCGTCTCCACCATCTCGGGCGCAGGCCCCACGAGCGCAGCAACAGCCGCCACCAGGGTCGACACGGCCAGCAGGGCCATGATGAATTTCATGGCACGGTCGAGGAACTGATAGCGTCCCCACATCAAGATGAGGATGCACAGGCCCAGCACCACGCCGCTCCAGAGCGCCAGATTCGGCGTCGTGCCCACAAGCCAGCCCATGAGTCCCGCCGTAACCGCGGTGACGCTCGCCAGCACGATGAACATGGTGCCTACGGTGATAAGCCCGAATACGCCGGTCGCCCAGAGGCCAAGACGCCGGTAGCCGTCGAGCAGGCTCTCGCCCGTGGCAGCAGCGTAACGCGGGCCGTACTCCAGAAACGGGTACTTAAACAGGCACGCTGCCAGAATAAGCACCGCTGCAATATATCCATACTCGGCCCCCGCCCGCGTGGACTGCACCAGGTGCGACACGCCAATTGCGGCTCCGGCCATGATGAGGCCTGGACCCAGTGCGTTCAAAATAGCACGAAAGCGGGAGGCGGAACTGGTGGGCATGGCAAGCAGCAATCGGATGCAAGAGAACACAGCGCATCCCCAATATACAAGGCGGACGCATTCTTGCCAAACAGATCCGTTACACAAAGGCCCCGTCCTTTTTTTTGCGCCCGTCGAGCGGATTCGCTATGCTATGTGTCCACACCTAACTGTCTTTCTGTATGCCCCACCCTGCTATGCGTGTTGCCACTCGTTTCGTTGCATTGCTCACCCTTGTGCTGCTCATAGCCGGGCCTGCCTCTGCACAGGCGCAAGCGCCCGCCTTTGAGGACGTAACTGGCCATGCGTTTGGCGAGCGCGTTACGCAAGCCTACCAGATGCAGGACTATCTGCAAGCGGTGGCCAACGCCTCCGACCGCGTGGTCGTGGAGCAGAGCGGCACCTCGTGGCAAGGACGCCCGCTCATGCACGCGATTGTAACGGCTCCCGAAAACCACGCACGCCTCGACGAGATTCAGGCGAATGCACAGGCGCTGGGCGATCCGCGCGACCTGTCGGATGCAGAGGCTGAATCCATCATTGAAGATCAGCCGGCGGTGTTCTGGTTTGGCGGGTCGATTCATGGCTTTGAGCTGTCGGGATCTGAAGCCGCACTCAAGATGCTGGAGCGCCTCGCCACGCAAGACGACGCCGTCACCCAGTCGATTCTGGAAAACACAGTCGTGATCATCGACCCGATGCTGAATCCAGACGGACGCGACGCGTTTGCGCATCACAACCACAATAATATGGGGGCCGATGCCAACCCCGATAATCAGGACTGGGCGAACGACTTCACTTCGTGGGAGGCGCTGAAATATCGCACAAGCCACTACTACTTCGACATCAACCGCGACTGGTTTGCGCACACGCACAAGGAAACGCAGGCTCGCGTACCCGTGCTGCAAGATTGGCGTCCCCAGGCGGGCATCGACAGCCACGAAATGGGCTCGGATGTAGAGTTCTACGTCGATCCGCCCACCGGTCCGGTGGGTCCGTTCTTTCCGGAGTTCGCGTCGCGCTGGTTTGAGTCGTTTGGAGATGCCCACGCGGCCTCGCTCGACACGCTGGGCACCGACTACATGACGCGCGAGCGCTACAACTACTTCTACCCCGGATACACGACCTCGTACATGAGCTACCAGGGCGCGGTGGGCATGCTCTACGAGCAGGGCAGCAGCCGCGGTCTGGCCCTCACGCGGCCCGACGGCACCGTACGTACACTGGGGGATGCGATACAGAATCCGTACACGGGGTTCGTCGCAGCGCTTGAGCACACCGCCAGCGAGCGCGAAACGCTCCTCACCGAGTACGTGCAAGCCCACCGCGAGGCCATTGCCGATGGCGAAGACGGCACCCAGCGCTACGTGCTGACCGACGAATCGGGCGATCCGCACCTGCTGGCCGAGGCGGTTGACTTGTTGCGCCGCAACGGCATCGAAGTGGACCGGCTCACCGAATCCGCCCAGCTGAGCAACGTGCAAGACCGCACGGGCGCGTCGGTCGGGTCGCGCTCGTTCGAGGCGGGCGCCTACGTGGTCGATGCCGCGCAGCCCCGCAACCGGCTCATCCGGGCGTTGCTGGAGCCGAACGTGCCGGTGCCGCAGGATTTCCTGGAGGAGGCGCGGGACCGCGTAGACCGGGGCGAAAACCCGCGCTTCTACGACATCACCGCGTGGTCGCTGCCCATGCTCTTTGGCATCGAAGGCTACAGCACCTCCGACGGGAGCGGACTCAGCGCCGAGCGCGTCACGGTGTCCGCGGCTTCTGAATCCGCCGTGCAGGGCGGCGAAGCCTCCTACGCCTACCTGATCGATGGCACGCAGACCGCAGGGCTACCGGCGCTCCTCGACCTGAAAGAACACGGCCACCGCGTGGCGATGCTGCAAGAAAGCACCCGCGTGAATGGCGAAGACTACACCGCGGGCACCGGCATTGTGTACGCCGGGCAGTCGGGCGCGAGCGTGCACGATGACATGCGCGATGTCGCCGATCAGTACGGCTTGCAGGTAGAAGCCGTAGGCACCGGCCTGGCCGAGGGCGACCGTCCGTCGCTCGGGTCGGGGCAGGTCATCTACCTCGACACGCCCTCGGTGGCGCTGCTCGCTGAAGAAGGCATCCAGGCGTATTCGTTTGGATGGGCATGGTTTACGCTCGACCGCCAGTACGATGTGGATGCGTCGGTCCTACGCACGCGCTCGCTGGGCCGCGCCGATCTGAGCGAGTACGACACCATTGTCTTGCCTGAAACCTACGGCACCGAAGCAATTGAGCGCGAAGCGGGCGAGTCGGGGCTGGAGCGCCTGACCCAGTGGGTGCAAGACGGCGGTACGCTCGTCACGCTCGGCTCGGGCACCGACGTAGCGCGCGACCTGGAGCTGATTGCTCTGCGCTCGTGGTACGACGACGAGGAGCGCGCTGACAGCCTGCGCGTGAGCGTGCCGGGTGCCATGGTGGCCACCGACATCGACCGCAACCACTGGCTTACCGCCGGCGTGCCCGACGACTTTCACGGGCTGGTGGATTCGAACCGCCTGTATCTGCCTCCTGAAGGCGCCCCTAACCCAGGTCAGCGAGCCGGCATCCGCTACGCCACGGACGGTGACTTCACCTACAGCGGCCACATGTGGAGCGAGTCGGAAGCACGGCTGCCGGGTGCGGTCTTTGCCTACGAAGAACGCGTGGGCAGCGGACGCGTCATTGCGTTTGCCGAGGACCTGAACTACCGCGGCTATCTCCGCAGCGGCAACCGCCTGTTCCTAAACGCCGTGCTCGTAGGACCGCAGGCGCCGTGAACCTGGGGGGCGCATCGTGTTCGCCTTTTACGCACATGCTCTGCCTCCCGACACGCGCTTGTTATGGATTCGACTGCATCGGCATGGCACCGGGCGCTGCACGATCCGCAGCTTCGGCAGCTGCCGTACAAGATAGAAACGAACGCGCACGACCAGCTTCTTTTGAGTCCGCACACGCCCGCACACAGCCTGGCCCAGAGTCGCATCCTGCGTCTGCTTGACGAGCACGTGACCGAACCGGGCGAAGCGACGATCGAGTTCGCGGTGTCGACCGCACAAGGCATCAAAGTGCCCGGCGTGGTCTGGATGTCTGAGGAGCAACTCGCGGCGCTGCCGGGCGATGCAGAAGCCAGCCCGGTGATGCCCGCGCTGGTGGTCGAGGTGCAGTCGCCCACAAATACCGATGCCGAGATGGAGGCCAAGCGCGCGCTCTACTTGAACGAAGGCGCCGCCGAGGTGTGGATTCGCCCCCCCGACGGGGCCATTACCATCTTCGATGCATCGGGCGCACGCGATCAATCTGCGCTTGCTCCCACGTTTCCCGGTACCGTAACATAGCTACACGCATCCACAAACGCCCGCGCCCACCCCATGCCCGATTCCGACTATACGCCTATTGCCTGCCGCGCCTACGACGACCTGGGCCTGCGCATGATGCGGGGCACGCCCACCACGCTTACCGTGCAGGATGCAGAGGCAGATGCCCCGCGCTCCATCACCGCGCGCATCGACGATATCTACAGCGCGGACGGAGCCGAGTATGTGCGCCTCGACAGCGGCTCAACGGTGCGATTGGATCGCATTGTGAAGGTTGAGGATGCGTGAGCGAGCGCCGGATATGGCTGCCTACTGCTCTGTCAACCCTCATTTTGATGGTTGCCCTGCAATCCCCCTCCCACGAAGCCTGTCATGGTGAGCGCAGTCGAACCATCTCCTTGGTGTTTAGCAGGAACTTTTCGGGACGGCACAGCACGCGTATCCATCTTGGTTTAACCCACGGAATGACGTGTGACGCAGCACTAATACCGCGCCGGTGCGCCATCCTCCGGAGTCGACGCCTCAATGAACGTGCGGATGTGATCGTTCGACGCCTCCAGATCCTCATCGCGCAGATACATCATGTGGCCGCTCTCGTAGCCCTCAAACCGCATCCGGTCGCCCAGACGTCCGCTCGGATCCATATTCCACATCACGTACTTGGCCGAGAAGTAGTCCGTGGCCCCGTCGAAGTAGCCCGACTGCACCATCACGTGCAAGAACGGATTCTGCGCCATCGACTGCCGCAGATCCTCGACCACGTTCACATCACCCTGGCCTTCCCACGGACGCACCGGACCAAACACATTGTACTGCAGGTCGGTCTCCAGCCCCAGTTCATCGCGCAGATACGTATTGATGGCGGGGGTGAATGCATGATTCCAGGCAATGAGCTCGGGCGGATAGTCGTAGCGCTCACCCGCATTCTGGCGGTCGATGCCTTTATAGCGCGAGTCGAGGCGGCCAATTGTGTGGCCCTCGTCGCGCAGAAGCTCTTTCCAGAAATAGGACGCGGGCATCGCCAGGTTGTGATCCAGAATCGTCTGCGTAGACACCCCAGCGTAGCGCGCTACTTCTTCGGCGATCTGCTGACGCCGATCGGCATCCAGCATGCCTCCCCGCGAGAGGGCCGGGACGAACGTATCCAGCGTGTAGTTCTCGACCTCCTCGAGCAGATCGGCCAGTTCGCGCTCTTGCAAGTCGGCATCCAGTTGCTCATGATACCACGCCGCTGCGGTGTAGTACGGCAGCTTTAGTGCCTCGGAGCGGGGCGACGGTCCCGGCGCTTGCAGGCCCATGCCGGTGGGCGACACGAGAATCACGCCGTTCAAGTACATCCAGTGGCTATTTTGCAGCGCCCCCGCAAGCCCGGCCACGCGGGTGGTGCCGTAGCTCTCACCAATCAAGTACTTAGGCGAGGTCCACCGTCCCTGACGCGACACAAACACGTCGAGCCAGTCGGCCAGATACGACACATCGGCCTCTACGCCAAAGAACTGCTCGCGGTCGACTTCATCGTCTACAATACGCGAAAAGCCCGTGTTCACCGGGTTTACGTACACGATATCCGCCACATCGATAATCGAATGCGGATTGTCTTTCACGCCGTACGGCTGAATCGGATAGCCCTCACTGTCAATCTCCAGCAGCTTCGGACTCGTGTAGCCCAGGTGCATCCACAAAGAGCCCGAGCCGGGGCCGCCGTTGAACGAGATCATGAGCGGACGCTCCGAGCGGTTGTCTACGTCACTGCGTTCGTAGTACGTGTAGTGGAGCGACGCCATCGCGTGGCCGTCGTCGTGATACACCGGCTGCGTGCCCGTAGTCACCTCGTACGGAATCTCGGTGCCATCCACCGTCACCGCCTCGCTCTGCGTAATCGTCGTATCGACCGGCAGCGACCGTTCCTGCGCCTGCACATTCACCGCCAGCAGCAGCGCCACGCATCCCACCAGCCACGTTATCGTACCCGTTCGCATCATGATATCCACATTGGTTCGTTTGGAAGAACACGCTCAAAGTACCGCACCGCCCCCGCAGATGCAACGCCCACGCCACGAGCAGCAAGCGCGTGTTATCAATTGAGACAGACAACGCTCGTCGCATGGCACCACAGGCATGACCTTTGGCCCCTCCGCCGAGCGACGCAAACCGTTTAGGGGCTCTGCCCCGTCGTTATCTGCCCCGTCGTTATCTGCCCCGTCGCTGTTTTGGAGAAACACAAAGCCAAGCCGACCTCGCACGCTTGAAATCGCGCCTCGCACCGGAGCACCGCACCGTGCCCCCCGAAGCAGGTGCTCCGCCCGCGTGACCTGAGATGCTTCACTGCGTTCAGCATGACGATAGCGGCTACACAGGCCCCTTTCATATGCATCGTAATCACTTATGTAGGTCAACAAAAATACGATAGGGTGTCATCGCGAGTGAGCGGAGCGAGCGCGGCGATCTCATACTGCCGAGCAGGGCTCAACGCCGACTTGAAACGCATAAATTGCTTCGTCCTCCCCCACTCGTCGCAAGGCTCTGCATGGCTCACTCATCGCGAGGCTCTGCCTTGTGACGCAGCTGTTTAGAGACACAACAGGCATGACCTACGGCCCCGCTGCTCCATCCTGTTGGCATATTTGGGAGGCCCCCAGCAAAGCATGCAGCGTTGATATTACACCGCGCGCATGTAGCCCTGAAAGAGCAGGTCATCGCCAACGGTTGTCCAGCACGCGTCGGCGAAGGTGCGGGCGGCATCCATCTGGCGAATGCCCAGGTCGCGCACGCTCGGCATGCCGGTGCCCACCACCTTGGGCGCAATGAAGCAGAAGAAGCGATCCACCAGATCCTGCCGAAAGAGCGCCGTGGCCAGGCCCGGCCCTGCCTCCACCAAAAGGGATTGCAACGGACGATCCGTGGGGCCGTCGGGAGCGCCCAGGTGTGCAAGCAGCGCGTGCAGGTCAAGGTGGCCCTCGGGGGTTTCAGGGATGCGCAGGATCTGTCCGCCGCGTGCGGTGAGCGCCTCGGCATAGGCAGGCGCCGCCCGCTCTGCACCGATTACAGCAATCGTAGCGGCCGCGTGGTCATCGGTAAAGAGCTGCAACTCCGGCGAGAGCGCGCCCGTGCGGTCGATCACAAGGCGATGCGGCTGCGGCCCATCGACATGGCGCACCGTGAGGCGCGGATCGTCGGCAGCAGCGGTGCCGCGGCCTACGAGCACGCCGTCGAGATCGGCCCGCCACTGGTGGACTTTCGTACGCGCCTCGGGGCCCGAGATCCACTGGCTGTGCCCTGTGGTCGTGGCGATCCGCCCGTCAAGGGTTTGCGCAATCTTGAGCGTGAGCAGCGGACGCCCCGTCTCCACATGGTGAAAGAACGCCTCGTTCAGACGCTTACACGCCTCTTCCTCGACCCCCACTGTCACATCCACGCCGTGCGCCCGCATCCGCTCAATGCCGCGCCCGGCCACTTCTGGATACGGATCGACGGTGCCCACCACCACGCGCGGAATGCCGGTCTCGATGATGAGGTTGCTGCACGGCGGCGTTTTGCCGTGATGACTGCACGGCTCCAGATTCACGTAGAGCGTCGCATCGCGAAGGGGCTCCGGACCGTGCGTATTCAGTGCACGGCGAATGGCTGCGGCTTCGGCGTGGGCGTTGCCGTATTCGGCGTGCCAGCCCTCGGCAAGCACCGAGCCCCCCGTATCCACCAGGACCGCCCCCACCATGGGGTTGGGACTGACGTGTCCGGCTCCGCGCTGTGCCAGAGCAAGGCAGTGTTGTATCCACTGAGCAGATGCAGCATCGTCTACACTTCCTGGATGTACGTCGGCAGCGAGGCCTGATTCAGTTGCCATTGCTCAAAGTAGAATTTGGATTCAGAGCGTGCCTTCTGAAACGGCAGCACAAAGCAGCGCACGTGGTCGTCGGATACGTGCGTGCGGAGCGCATGAGTAAGGGCGTCGCGTACGGGCACCGGGCTGAAAAAGCTCCAATCGAAGCCGTCGTGGGCTGGTTCGCTGAAGAAGACGGTCGTGCCCGCTTCCATGAGCGTACGCAGCGCCGAAGAGGCCTCGCGCCGTGCGTGTTCGGCTACGTCGCGGAGCGGTGCCGGGTCGATGGGCGTGTCGGCAAAGGCCAGCACGCGCTCGCCCTGCGGGTCAGCCCAGCGCGCCTGCACTGCTTGGCCGTCCAGGTCGGCTTCGAGTGTGCCATTGGGGGCAATGCCGCATGCGTGGGGATGCGCAACGACCGCCGTGAGGGCATGAACCATCGCATCCATAACAGGAAGCGCCGTAAGTCCCACGCGGTCGGCGTCCAGATCGGTACCGGCGAGGTAGCCCCGGTAGGCGGTGGCCGGATTCAGAAGCGCGCGCAGCGTGTCGGCATCCGGGTCGCGGTCGGCATTGGCGGAGCGCTCGGTGCGGCGGCGCGCATCCGGATTGGCATCGGGCGCGGGCGTCTCCAGAAGCGCAGGCTCCTCAAAAAAGTATTTGACGATAGACATAGTGTCGTGTCACAGGTCAATCTTGGGGTAGTAACGCATCTCTCTCAGAATGCGTTGTGCTATACATATGATCGCTATTGAACATGCAGAAATGCTTGTTTATGCCCCCACACCGTCATCCCAGACGGAGCGGAGCGACGATCTGGGATAAGCAGGGTCGGAGACGTCGGCCACGGCGAGGCCTTCAAAGGGGCAGTAGAGCATCTCGGACGTCAGGAGGACGTGGGAGGAGCCCTCCAGCGGCACCGCGGAATGGGTGTTGGGGAACCGGGCGGGTTGGATGCCACCGTC
>NZ_JAWOAR010000166.1:0-3524 GCF_046498435.1 Longimonas sp.
CCGTATCATAATAGTCCAGACAAACACGCCGCGGATTGTGTGCTTGCGGAAGGCCCATAAGTATGTTCTCTGAATACGCTCTGATAATTCCTCCGCCATATCTTTTTTCGAAGCTTGATGCAACTGCGTCTCGATTCCTTTTCAGCTTCCATATTGGGAGAGGCTCGTCTGCGCTACATAACCTATACTTATATCAACACACTTGACATAGCACGCATCCATAATTCCGGGAAACGCACTGGCAAATCAATGCGATACGCAAAACCCGTCCGGTACTATGTCAACAAAGTGGACATAGCACGTTATACGGCGCGGGTGGGCGCACGGTGTACCATAAAAGTATAACGAAGCGATGAGCCGGGTGCAAGCTGTCGAGTGGTATTCGCAGGCAAGGGGGCCATCCCCGCGAACTGGAGCGTGTGGGGCGGGCGTGGGGTGTCCGCGCGGGCTGTACCGCTTTCTGTGGGCATCGGGATGGTGGGGCGCGGTTCGATCTGGCCGTTCGGGGCGCGGACCTGTGGCTTCCCTCTAACCTTGACTGTATCGGCCTGCGCATGACGAGACGCCTATGCATCTTGCGCTTCTGCGCGTCGTATGGAGAGGCAACGCGTTCGTGCTCCTTCCTTGGTAGCTTGTGGATCTCCCATGTCTCGCTTTTTACAACAGGCCTGGATGGGCCGCTCGGGCTGGTCGCCGTATCTGATGACGCTGCTCTCGCTTATTGTGGGGGCGTTCGTTGTGGGGAGTGTTGGTGTGGTGGCGCTGGTGTGGCTGCTGTCGGGGAGCTTTCCGATGGAGCCGGGCGCGGCCACGCCCGAGGCGTTTGGGCTCACGGATCTGCAGTTCTTTGGGGTCAACATGCTGCCGTTTGTCATTCTGCTGGGCGTGCTGGCGGTGTGCCTGCCCGTGTTTCATCGGCGCCCCTTGCGCTCCATCATTACGCCTACGGAGCAGATCGACTGGAAGCGGCTGGGTGTGGGCACGGCGGCGTGGATGGGGCTGATGGTGGCGACGCTGGGCATTGAGGCGCTCGTGACGACGGAGGAATTGGCCATTACGTTTGAATGGAAGCCGTTTCTGTATCTGCTTCTGCTGGCGGGCACGCTCATCCCCATTCAGGCCAGCGTTGAGGAGCTGGTGATGCGCGGCTACCTGATGCAGGGCGCAGCGCGTGCGCTGGGCTCGGGCTGGGCGGCGGTCCTGCTGTCGTCGGCTCTGTTCGGGATGCTGCACTGGGCGAACCCGGAGGTGGCCAGCTTTGGCGCGGGCCTTATGATGGCGTATTACATGGGCTTTGGCGCGTTCATGGCGCTGGTGGCGCTGGCCGACGATCGGCTGGAGCTGGCTATGGGCATCCACATTGGCAACAATCTGTTTGGCACGGTGATCGTCACGTTCCCCGAGTCGGTGCTCACTACACCGGCGCTGATTCGCCTGGAGTCGATGGCGCCCACGCCGGGCACGCTTGTTACGTGGGGCGCGGTGGCGCTGGTGTTTGCGGTGCTCATGGGCCGTCGCTATGGGTGGACATGGCGCGGTCTGCTCAAGCGGCTGGGACCGGTCGGTCCGCCTGACGATGCTCCGTCCGACGGGCCGTCTACGCCGTCGGAGCGCATCGAGGCGTTTCAGGCACGGCACATGGATACGGCGGCAGACGACACGCCGGATGCGCCCCGGAATCAGTAGGGACACGGCGCGCCGTGCCCCCACGTTCAACCGCTTTGCAACGAAGACAAATCCACAGGCTGTTCGTCGGCAGGTAGACGGGGCGGCAAAACATCCCGCATCCGACAAGGTACGGCGTGGCGTACGCTGACTTCATGCGGGGTCTGCCTCCTGCCTTTCAAGCACGCAGATGCCTGCGCATCCCTCTAACCTATGTTGCTTCATGCTTGAACTGCCCACACTGAACACCACGCCATACGTCGAATCCTTTCTCTCCATTTTCGTAGCCATGAACGTGCTGGGTGTGCTGCCGCTGTTTATGGGACTCACCGAGGGTATGACGCTTCCCACGCGCCGCGCTCTGGTGAAGCGTGCCACCGCCACCGGGTTCGGCATTGCGATCGTCATCTTGCTCGCGGGGCAGTTTATCTTTCAGACGCTCGGCATTACCGTGGATGACTTGCGCATTGGGGGCGGACTCATCCTGCTCGTCCTGTCGATTACGGATCTGCTCTTCAGCAACCTGACGCGCCAGCCCGGGAAGAGCGACGCCGCAGATGCCGACTCCGCAGGCGCCGACCTGGCCGTGGTGCCGCTCGGCACGCCGCTGATTGTAGGTCCGGCGGCCATCACCGCTATTCTGGTGCTGCAAAACAGCGTGGGCTACGCCCCCACGGTGGTGGCGCTGGTGGCGAATCTGGGCATCACCTACGTGGTGTTCTACTTCGGACCTGCGCTCATTGCGCTTATTGGGAACGGGGCGGCGCGGGCCTTTGCAAAAGTGGCTACGCTCTTTCTGGCCGCCATCGCCATTGCGCTGATTCGCACCGGCATTGTGAACACCATCCAGGCGATGTAGCATGGGAATCGGGCGCTGGCTTGTCATAACAACAGGGCGTATGCCGCAAATTGAATGATTCTTCGTCGAGGGGCCTCGGCTTAGCGGGTTGGTACGATTGCGTAACGCCTTAGGTGCTTGTACTTTCTTGCACATCTACACAAGACAGGATCCGCACACCATCCGCCTACTGCGGGCCCCTACTGCTTTGGGCGTGGCCCTGGCCGCGCCGTTACCTTCGTCTGGCGTTCCCTCCCGACTAACTGGCTCTTCTGTATGGCATCGCAATCTGGATCGCCCCTCGACGCTCCTGCTCGCGAACAATGGGGCTCGCGCCTCGGCTTTATCTTGGCCGCTGCGGGATCCGCCATTGGGCTCGGCAACATCTGGCGCTTCCCGTACTTAGCAGGCGAAGGGGGCGGCGGCGCGTTTGTGCTGGTCTACCTGGCCTGCATTCTGGGCATCGGCATGCCGTACCTGTTCGCCGAGCTCTCGCTCGGGCGCAACAGCCAGCGCAACCCGGTAGGCGCCATTGAGGCGATTGTTGGCAAGCGCTCGGCCTGGCTCATTGTAGGCGGCTTCTGCGTGCTGGCCGGGTTCATCATCCTCAGCTACTACAGCGTCATTGCCGGATGGGCGGTCGGCTACGCCGTCAAGGACATCATTGCGCCCGGCATGGGGTTCGAAGCCTTTGTCGCGTCTCCAGGAATGGTCATCACGCTGTTGGGCGTATTCCTGGGCATCACGCTGCTGGTCGTCTTGGGCGGGGTAGAGCAAGGCATTGAGCGGTGGTCTAAGATCCTGCTGCCCGTGCTGCTGGTGCTCATCCTGCTGGTCATCTTCCGCTCCGTTACGCTCGGAGGGAAAATATAACTGGGAGTTTATTGATTATCTTCTTGCAACCGGTAAAAAGCGGAATCAAACTCTAGCGCTTAGTATTGCTCCTTACACATCAGGTTTTAGAGATTTTCCTGGTTGGCTAATGAAGCTTTGGGAAGAAAAGAGAGTGTTTGATTTAAAA
>NZ_JAWOAR010000234.1:0-11181 GCF_046498435.1 Longimonas sp.
TGTACTTCGGTTTTGAACCCTTTTTCTCCACCTTTTGAAAGCGCTTTCTTTCATTTCCCGGCGCATCAATTTGATGACTGCCTTTTCGGGTATGCCAAATTGGTGGAAGATGGCATCGAAAGGGGTCCTGTCTTCCAATTCGGAAGCGGCGTAGTAGGCGGTGTCGATGGCTTCTTGCACGTCGCCGCGGGTTTCGCTGAGGGGCTTGCCCATCTCGCGGGTCATGGCATCGGCGAGGTCGTCTTTGCGCTCCAGGAGCAGGTCGCCAATGCGTTTCAGGATGCGTCCGCGCTCGGGAGCGGGGGTGCTCGACCAGCTGTCGAACGCGCGCTGGGCGGCATCGGCGGCATCGTCTACGTCAGCGGGGCCCGAGGCGGGAAAGTGGCCCACCACGTCTTGAAATGACGCCGGATTGCGGCTGGCAAATGTTTGGCCGGTTGCAGCGGCCTGCCAGGTGCCATCGATGTAGTTTTGGAAGAGGTCAGCCATAAGCAAAATAGAATGTAGCAAAGGGGATACGATCAGTGTCCGCAGTATAGCGGATGCCGGGTGCGTTCTCAACGCGGGCGTTCGTATTATGCACGAAAAGCGCTTTTGGAGGTCAGGGCTGATGTCTAACGTCCGAGAGCGCTTCCCATCTCGGCAGGTGTCTGTCAACCGAGCCGGAGATGGTTCCACGACATCCACTCCGTAGGCTGTCATCTTGAGAGAGGCGCAGCCGAACCGAAAGATCTCCCTGGATCTGGCAGAGCGTGCCACACCAGCACACGCATGCACAAACCGCCCGGATCTCCCTACCGTAGCAGCGGTACATCACATGCTTTGTGCTTTTCCCCAACCCCCATGCCGCTGCTTATGTCTGATGCCGCTGTCACCGCCGATCTGGAAACCTACCTCTCCGAACGCGTGCGCTCCACGCCGCCCAGCGGCATCCGGCGCTTCTTTGAGATTGCAGCGACGATGGACGACGTGATCTCGCTCGGCATCGGGGAGCCGGACTTCGTGACGCCGCAGCCCGCCGTGCAGGCCGGCATCGACGCGCTCAACAACGGAGAAACCAGCTACACCGCCAACGCCGGACGCGCCGACCTCCGCGATGCCATTGCCCACGAGCTGTCCAGTCGCTACGGCGTCTCGTACGATGCCGAGGATGAGATCCTGGCCACGGTAGGCGTGAGCGAGGCCATGCAGCTTACCATGCTCTCGGTGCTCGACCCCGGCGATGAGATTCTCATCCCCGAGCCGTGCTTCGTCTCCTATGCGCCCACCGCGCGGTTTGCAGATGCGAATGTGGTGCACGTACCCACGAGCGTCGAGAACAACTTTCAGGTCACCGCCGAGACGCTCGAATCCTACATCACACCCAACACGAAAGCGCTCTTCCTGGGATATCCCAACAACCCCACCGGCGCGGTGCTGCGGCGCGACACGCTCGAAGACATCGCTACGCTGGTGCAAGAGCACGACCTGCTCGTCATCTCCGACGAAATCTACGACCGCCTGGTCTACGGCGAGGCCCACGAGCGCGGCCACGTCTGCGTACCCTCCATCGACGGACTCCGCGAGCGGACCATTCTGCTGGGCGGCTTCTCGAAAGGCTACGCCATGACGGGCTGGCGCATCGGCTATGCATGCGCCCCGGCGCCGATCTTGCGTGGACTCTACAAGGTGCATCAGTACATGATTATGAGCGCACCCACCGTGTCCCAAATCGCCGCGCACACCGCCATCACCGAGTGTCAGGACGAAGTTGAAACCATGCGCCAGGCCTACGACGACCGCCGCCGCGTGCTGGTCGACGGACTCAACGAGGCGGGGCTGCCCACCTTTGAGCCCGAAGGCGCCTTCTACTGCTTCCCCGACATCCGCTCCACCGGACTTTCCTCGGAGGAGTTCGTGCAGCAGCTCCTCGAAGAAGAGCACGTGGCCTGCGTACCGGGCGATGCGTTTGGTCCGAGCGGGGCCGGATACGTGCGCTGCTCCTACGCCACCGGACTCGACGACGTCAAAGAGGCGGTCTGGCGGATTCAGCGCTTTGCCGCTAAGCATCAGAACGGATAGCCGGACTTTGCACATCTCTTTGCATCCCCAATCTGCTATGCGCACCGTACTGTACGTTTTGGGAATTGCGGCGCTCGCCGCCGGGCTGCACGTGCTCATCGGCTGGCCTGCCACGGCGCTGGCCGGAATGGCGGCCGCTGGGGCGCGCTATCCCGCTGTGGTGGGCGCGCTCGGCGTGGGGCTGGCGTGGACGGGCGGCGTGGCGTACACATTTGTGGTGAGCGATGCCGGAACGCTCGCGCTCCTTTCGTTTTTGGCGGATGCGACGGGCGGGGTGCCCCAGGCGGTGCTTGTTGCGCTCCCCACAGGCATCGGCGCGGTGTGGGGCGCGGCCAGCGGCGCATTGGGGTCGGCGCTCTATACGTGGATTGTCGCGTAGTCGGTTGTGCTTCCAACTTGAGTTCGTCGTGATTAGGGAACGCCCGGGTTGGCCCATCCATCCGAACACACGGCGACCGCATGGTGCATCCGCCAGTAAGAATCCGTTATTGCAAATAAAACCAGTTGCATTCGTCTATGAGCCAGTACAACGAGCAGGACCTTGTCACCCTCTATGAGCGCACCGATGCGCTCGGGGGCTATCTTTGACCCGGCTGAGCGCGAAGCCCGCATTGCTGAACTGAATCAGGAGCGCCTCGACCCGTCGTTCTGGGACGACCCGGAGCGCGCTCGTACCGTCGAAAAGCAGATTGCCCGCGAGCAGGAATGGCTCGATGCGTGGAAGGAGCTCCAGGAGCATGTAGAGACGCTCGAAACGCTTCAGCTGCTGGCCTCGGAAGAAGACGAGGACCTGAGCGACGAAATTGACGCCGAAGCTCGCACGTTAGAGCAGAAGCTCGACGACCTCGAAATGAAAAGCCTGCTCGACGGCCCCGACGACCACCGCGATGCTATCGTGACGATCAATCCGGGCGCAGGCGGTACCGAAAGTCAGGACTGGGCCAGCATGCTCTTGCGCATGTACAGCCGCTGGGCCGAGAAGGAAGGCTACGAAACCGAGATGTTAGGCTATCAGCCTGCCGAGGCTGCGGGCATCAAGAGCGCAACGTTTCGCGTTGCCGGCGACCATGCGTACGGCTACCTGAAATCGGAGCGCGGCGTGCACCGCCTGGTGCGCATCTCTCCGTTCGACTCCGACGGACGCCGCCACACCTCCTTTGCCAGTGTCTTTGTGTATCCCGAGGTGGACGACACCATCGAGGTGGACCTGAGCACCGGATCTACTGAGCTGCAAACCTTCCGCTCCGGCGGTAAAGGGGGGCAGCACGTGAACAAGGTGGCTACGGGCGTGCGCCTCATCTGGAACGGCACGCTCTCGAATGGCGACGACATCGAACTCGTCGCCGAGTGTACCGAGGAGCGCAGCCAGATGCAGAACCGCGAGCGCGCAGAGAAGATGCTCAAGAGCCGCTTGTATCAGGCGGAGCAGGAGCTGCAGGAGCAGGCGCGCGAAGAGGTCGAAGCCTCCAAGAAGAGCATTGAGTGGGGCAGCCAGATCCGCTCGTACGTGCTGCATCCGTACACCATGGTGAACGATCATCGCACGGAGACGAAGTTCTCGAATGCCGAGGCGATTCTGGAAGGCGAGATCGACCCGCTCATCCAGGCGTACCTGACCCACGGCAAGAAAGGCATCAACCCGGTGGAGTCGTGAGTAACACACGCTTCCTCGTGCGGGGAGGTCATGCTCCGCGACGAGATGACGGGGTGTGCATCGCAACTGCGTACGTCCTCACCGCAATGCTGCAACCAGATTCGGTATGAGTTGATTACCAGCAAAGCGCAGCACGCCCCTCGTCTGAAGTCATCCCGGACTTGATCCGGGATCCAGGATGTTCACCACAGAGCAAACCCTACGCATCCCCCTAACGAACAACGGGATATGGATACGATCACTCCACAGACCGACTTTCTCGTCATCGGCAGCGGCGTAGCCGGACTTACGTTTGCGGTGAAAGCGGCGGCGTACGGACACGTTACGGTCATCACGAAAGACGACCTCAGCGAAACCAACACCTCGTATGCGCAGGGCGGGATTGCCGCGGTCGTCGACGAATCCGATAGTCCCGAGCAGCACATCGAAGACACGCTGGATGCCGGGGCCGGACTCTGCGATCCGGAGATCGTCTCGATCGTCGTAAACGAGGGGCCGGAGCGGCTCCGCGAACTCATCGAGTGGGGGGCGCACTTCACCCGCACAAGCGGCTCCGATGCGCTGCACCTGGGACGCGAGGGCGGCCACTCGGCCAACCGCATTGTACACGCCGACGACGCCACCGGGGCCGAGGTGCAGCGGGCGCTCATGGAGCAGGTGCATGCGCATCCGTCCATCGACCTGCACCCGCAGCACACCGCTGTAGATCTGCTCACCGAGCACCATCTGGGGCAGCACGTCAACCGCATGCGTCCGGATGTGCATTGCTTTGGCGCGTACGTGCTCGACCGCACTACCGGCACCGTGCACACCGTGCAGGCACAGGCCACGATCCTGGCGGCCGGGGGATGCGGACAGGTCTACCAGCACACCACGAATCCGCCTGTGGCTACGGGCGATGGCGTGGCCATGGCCTATCGCGCCAAAGCGCGCGTATCGAACATGGAGTTCGTGCAGTTTCACCCGACCTCGCTCTTTCACCCCGATGCCGACTCCTTCCTCATCTCCGAGGCCGTGCGCGGCGAGGGCGGACGCCTGTACAACACCGCGGGTGAGCGCTTCATGCCCGAGTACGACGACCGCGCCGAGCTCGCCCCGCGCGACATTGTAGCCCGCGCCATCGACGACCAGATGAAGCGCCACGGCGACGACCACGTCTGGCTCGACATCTCGCACAAGTCCGCCGAGGAGATCCGCGGGCACTTCCCCATGATTGCAGAGACGTGCCAGCAGTACGGCATTGACATCACCGAGGAGCCCATTCCCGTTGTGCCTGCTGCGCACTACATGTGTGGCGGGGTACAGACGGATGCGCATGGGCGGACCTCGATCAATCAGCTCTATGCCATCGGCGAGGTGGCGTGCACCGGACTCCACGGCGCCAACCGCCTCGCAAGCAATTCGCTGGTCGAGGGGCTCGTGTTTGGGCACCGGGCCATGCAGGTTGCGAAAGACGACCTCGACACCGCTTACACCCCGAAACCGATTCCCGATTGGGACGACAGCGGCACGGAAGCGCCCGGCGAGGAAATCTTGATGACGCACAACCGCGACGAACTGAAGCGTGTGATGTCGAACTACGTCGGCATTGTGCGCTCGGATGTCCGCCTGAAACGCGCCGCCCGTCGCATCCACCTGCTCTACGAAGAAACCGAAGCGTTTTACCAGGAGGCGCACGTCTCCACGCGTCTCTGCGAACTGCGCAACATGATCACCACGTGCTACCTCATCGTGCGAAGCGCCCGCATGCGTCGCGAGAGCCGAGGACTGCACTACACCGTCGATTATCCCGAAGCCGAGGCCACCGAGCAGCGCGCCACACGGCTGTAGGAAGAGAGTAGAGACACGGCGCCGGGGTACCAGTCTTTTGGGGAGTGTCCGAATCAGGCACAGCCTTCGTCCCAAAAAGTCATCCCGGACAGCCCCGACGGTCGTCGGAGCAGGTCTGGGATCTCCTTTTCTGGGGACAGATTCAGCATCTCTCCAGCTCGATGCAATGACAGCCCCTCATTTACAGCAATACGGTATCATGATGATACATACGAGCGGGTGGAGGTGGCGTCTCCATTTCGGCGGGGGGCCGAGGGGCCGTGGTCTGTACTGGACGAAAGAGCTTCGGGAGCAGCGCTCCACACAGCCCATGGAGCAGAGTCAGGACCATCCCAGAGATCGTTCAGTGTGTTTTTGTCTTTGAGTGTGTCCATGGGATGCCAAAATCCATCGTGCTGGTAGGCCGCCAACTGATTGTCGCGGGCCAGTCGCTCCAGCGGATCGCGTTCCCAAGAGGTGTCATCGCCGTCAATGTAATCAATGACGGCAGGGTCGAGCACAAAGAACCCGCCGTTGATCCAGGCATCATCGCCCTGTGGCTTCTCGCGAAAGCGTTTCACCACGCTGTCTTGAGCCAGCGTAAACGTACCAAATCGACCGGGAGGCTGTACCGCCGTCATTGTGGCGAGCAGTCCATGCGCTCTGTGAAACGCGAGCGATGCTGCAATGTCGATGTTGGCAACGCCATCGCCATAGGTAAAGAAGAAAGGCTCATCGTCAAGCAGATGGCGAACACGTTTCAGTCGGCCACCGGTGAGCGTTCCATCTCCCGTGTCGATGAGCGATACCGTCCACGGCTCCGTTTCGTCGTTTAAAAACGTTGTGTCACGGGTCGTGAGGTTGATCTTCATATCCGCATTTTGGAGATGATAATTGTAAAAGTACTCCTTAATGTAGCGCCCTTTGTATCCGCAGCAGATAATGAAATCCGTAACGCCGTAGTGCGCATAGATTTTCATGATATGCCACAAAATGGGGCGGTGCCCGATCTCGACCATTGGTTTGGGGCGTACATCGGTTTCTTCGGATAGACGCGTGCCGTATCCGCCGGCTAATATTACAGCTTTCATGGTTGAGTAGGGAGTAGTGCTTGAGCGATACGGTTTATGAGGTCGTGTTATGCTGTAGCCGTAGCAACAGGGGCCGCAGCCATTTCAAAATGAGCCGTTTGCTCGTCCCACAGGCGATCTACGAGGCGATCTTCAGGCAGTGTTACGTCATCAAACGTAAGTGCTTGATCTTTGGGGACATCCCGTACAAGCTGGGCGCCCTTCGAGAGTCCAAACGGCAGCAGGTTGTTGCGGTAGGCCACGTCAGCATTGTCAATCCATCCGTACGTGCAGAAGCCCCCAAGTCCGTCGAGGGTCTCGCCTTGTTTGAGGTCGCGCTTGGCCATCGTGAGGACGTGGCATACGGGCGGGCCAAGTGGGGCCACAGTGGCATCGCCAAAGCAGACGGCGCGCGCTACGGTCAGAGGCACTTCAAGATGCGGCAGATGATACGGCGTGTAGAACACGTAAAACGGCCCGTCGCCCATCTTGAGGACGGAAGTATACCGGCGTTTCGTGGGGTGGTCGTTGTACGCAATTACGAACACGCCCGGCCCCGGCTCGGCACCAATGACGTAATCGTTGAGCCCCGTGTCAAGCAACTCATCTTTCGGAAACAGATCGACGGCCTCGTTTACATGATCGCATCGGGGACCGTACATGCCGCGCTGTCCGACAGGAAAGCCAGTTGCATTTGCGGCCACGGCATTCTCCATTGAGATCTTAGTGCCATCAGCAAAGGAGGTGACCATGTGGGCATCCTGTCCATGCTTTTCGGCCCATTCCTGCTGGGTTTCGGGCGTGCGGTAGTGGTCGAGCAAGCCTTTCACGTTGCCCACCAGCACCGGGCGGTAGCCAATGGTATCCACAAACCGGTGCAGATTCATCATACTGCCGGGCTGGTCGCCGTCGATATCGGTAAGCACAACCCCGGCTCGGTCGGCATAGACCTTCAAGATCGGGCCGAGCGTGGCATCCAGTTCGGCATTGGAGAGAATAAGATGCTTGCCGTGCTTTAGGGCTGAAAGCGCTACCTGCGCACCAAACTCGAAGGTGCCGGTGGCTTCAATAATCGCATCGATGCCTTCGGCTTGGCAGACCAGGTCGGCGTTCTCGGTAACCGCATAGCGGCCCGAGGCCATGGCTTGCTCCAGATCGGACACGGTACGTGCGTGGGTCACGTCCTCAATGTTGGCCTGGGCGTAGGCTTCCGTAGCGCGCGAAAGGGTTCGGTTGGATACCGCTACGAGGCGCATCCCGGTAATAGCAGTGAGAATTTGAAGCGCCACACCGCGTCCTTGATAGCCCGCCCCAACCAGGGCCACCCGGATGGGATTATTATCGGCTTCGCGTTGTTTTAAGGCAGTGTCTACAAGAATCATGGGTCGAGGATACGTTTGATGGGGGGCCTGTGCGCTTGACGCACGCGGCAAGAGGGAGGAGGGTAGCAGAGAACAGAATTAGGAAGAAACAGGCAGGCGGGGGGCCAGGAGCGTATCGAGTGCGGTGGTCATAGCGTGGTGGAGTGTTTTAGGAGTGCCAATGTCGAGGAAACGCCCATCGGGTACATATACACTTTGGATGATCAGTCCGTCGTCAATGGCGCGTTGAAACAGGTGGCCAAGGTGAGGCTCATGGGCGTTAAGCGTAGCGGTGGCATTGGGCTCAGCGAGCAGAGCGGCCAGTTGCTCGTGGAGCCAGTGAGTGAAGGCGGGGCGCCAGGCCGCAGCCATCCAGGCCGTGCGTAGCGGCGAATCAGTGGGCTTTACGTGGATGGCCTGCACGGAGCCGTTCGAAGCACGCTCAACCACATCCACGGTGGCGGGGTTGTCTACAGGCATGCAGCCGAGCACGACATCCGCATCCCCCTGAAGCAGCCGTTGATGGAGTTGGGCAAAGAGGTCGGGGGGATGAAACAGGATGTCTGGAAACCCGAGCAGTACGGTGCGCTCGCGGATAAACGGAAATGCCTGGTTAATGGTGAAGGGAACGCCGTAGTCATGGTGCATCATGCAGTAGGCAAAGTGCATCTGAAGGCGGTGGCCATCGCCCCAATACGCCGGAATGTCCCACTTGCCGTCGCGCAGGATCCAGTAGACGGTATCGGCTCCTGCGGTGCGATACGCTTCCAGCAGATGCTGTGACACGACCATGGGGCGGGGGGGGCGTGGGCCGTATCGGACTGGCTACCAATCGGGAAGAGTTCTTTGCTGCCGGGCAGGGGGGCTACCCGACTGCCCGTGCCCGCGGCGGGGACTAGTGCCACGGGCCGGTTTTTAGGCGTGGGTGAGGTATTCATAGCACAGGAGTGGAGGCATAGAGGAGAGGCCAGGATTGATCTTTCTCGGAAACCGTACGCACAGGGGCCGGCCATTCAATGCGGAGTGTTGGGTCGTCGTAGCGCAGGCCACGCTCGGCTTCGGGCGTATATCGGGCGGTAACGGGATACATGACCTCGGCGCTGTCGGTGAGCGTTAGAAACCCGTGGGCAAAGCCCTTTGGCACGTACATCAGGCGGCGATTCTCTGCACTCAACTCCACGCCAACCCATTGAAGGTGAGTGGGGGAGTCGGGGCGCAGATCGACCATCACATCGAACACGGATCCGCGTGTGCAGCGTACCATCTTAGCCTCGGCATACGGCTCAGCCTGATAGTGAAGTCCGCGAAGCGTGCCAGCCTGAGCACTGTAGCTCATGTTAACCTGCACGATATCCATGCTTAACCCGTGCTCCGCGAGTTCGTCAACGCAAAGCACCCGTGCAAAGAAACCGCGTTCATCGCTATGAGGCTCTGGATCGATAAGGTAGGCCCCGGGTAAACGGGTTTCAGTAAATTGCATAGCGAGAATGATATCTGGAAAAGAGAAAGAGCATGGTGCCGTCTGGTCGGACGGCTGATAGATTTAGTACAGGCTTTTAGTACAGGCTATTGACCGACACGCGAGGGGCTCCCGAAATGGCGGGTTCAGCATGTTCTACCCCATCGCGCCAAAAGAAGCGGTCATCGATCTGGTTGGTCTCAATAAGGTGCCTCAGTTGCTTCAGGCGGGTGAAGGCCCGAAACGTAAAGTCTTCTGGTGAGAGATCGATTGCCGCATACAGATCGACCAGCTGTTGAGCCCCATCGCGCAGCGTGTAGGCGGGAGTAAAGCCGGGGAGATGCGTGGCAATCTTGTCAAACGATACGCGGTAGCTGCGGTCGTCGCCGTCGCTGTTTCCCATAGAAACGTCGCACTTCGGGAGGGTCTGCGCCACGATGTCGACAATATCGCGCACCTGGTAGTTTTCGTCGGAGTGTCCGACGTTGAACACTTCATTATGCACGGCATCGCGCGGAGCTTCGAGGACACAGGCAATGGCCTGCCCGATATCGGCAATGTGCACGAGTGGGCGCCAGGGCGTGCCGTCGCTGCGCATGTTAATGACGCCGGTGGTCCAGGCGACGCCTGTAAGATTATTCAGCACAATATCGAAGCGCTGGCGTGGGGAAGGGCCATACGCTGTGGCATTGCGCAGAAAGGTGGGCGTGAATGTGTCGTTGGCCATGGCCTGCAGGTCGGCTTCGACCTGCACCTTGCAGCGCGCGTATGCGGTTAGGGGATGCACCGGGGACGTTTCTGTCTTGAACGCGTCGCCATTTTCTACGCCGTACACGCTGCATGATGAGGTGTAGACGAACCGCTCCACGCCGGCCGCTTTCGCCAACTGAGCCAGATGAACACTGCCAGCATGGTTGATGGCGTAGGTGTTCGCCTCGTTGTGTTTGCCGAGGGGATCGTTTGAGAGTTCGGCCAGGTGGCAGACGGCATCGAATCCCTCCAGATCAGACGGTTCCACACTACGGATGTCTTTCCAGATTTGCTGAACGCTTTCAGGCCAGTCCATGGCGTAAAGGGCTCCATCGGCATAATAGCCGGTGTCGAGCCCGGTCACGGTATGGCCGCGGGCATGGAGCATCGAAACAAGGGGATATCCAATGTAGCCCTGGCTTCCTGTAACGAGTATTTTCATGGGAGGAGAAGGTAGGAATGAGTGGAAAAGCACGGTCGGTACCGCATGTGCTTATGAGGTTTCCCAAAAGTACGGGTAGACGGCACGCAGCCCCATGACACGGGGCGGGGGCGTTTCTTGGTGGAGTCCAAGACGAGCAGTTGCAAAGTAGAACGTTTCTTTCAAATACTGGCGGCTGTGACGAAGGGCATAGTAGCGCATGAATGCCATGATACAGCCACGTCGCTCGTGTGCCGTGAGTGGAGCCCGGTAAATGGCACGGTACAGTTCAGAGAGCCATCGTTGCTCTAACCAGGTAGGGGCTTCGCTCCGATTCGGATCAAACCAGTTCCATATTGCCCCAATCTGTTTGTCGTTCGACTTTGTTGAGTTCTGGTCATGCACACGGTTCAGAAAAAGCCGCTCTGGCACCTGATAGATGCCCCCCCAGAGGGTGAGCTCGCCAATCAGTATAAGATCAGCCGAGGGGAAGCTGCCGTGCTGCATCGTGGAGCGGAGTACATCGGTCCGCATAAGTCCAAAAAGCGGGCTTGGGTCTCCACCCCAGCAATACGCCTTCAAGAACGCAGTAAACC
>NZ_JAWOAR010000323.1:0-7910 GCF_046498435.1 Longimonas sp.
TTACATCTCGTTCACGCAATTCAGGGAGCGTTACGCTCCGCGAGAACACGTCTTCCAGCCGCTATCCAAGACTACGGACGCCCCGGCGTGCCACGCATCACGATCTATGTATGGGGAAACGCGCAATCCGGCGTGTGGACCGTGGAAGAGGATGCATCTATGCTTGAAGTCGTAAGCGCCACGTCTCGCGTGGGGCTCGACGAGCGCAATCCCGAACGGCGGCAGGTTCACACGCTTCGCCTGTTTCGCGATGGCAATCGGAGCGGCGACCCAGAGTTTGAGGCGCGGCTGGAAGACGTGTTCTCGCGGAGCGTAACGCTCCCTGAATTGCGTGAACGAGATGTAATCGTCATCGAGACGCGCACGCGTCGTCGTCTCTCGTGGCGCGATATCAACCAGGTGACAGGTACCATAGCATCGGTGCTGTCAACCTACCTTCTTATCGAGCGCTTACAATAGTAATTAATCATCTCGAGTCCTGCTCTATCCATGCAGCGTATCTCCCCATGAAAGCTGTTATTTTTGCAGGCGGATTCGGCACTCGGATCGCCGAAGAAACCGCCGTTCGTCCAAAGCCCATGGTGCCCGTTCGCGTCCATCCCATTCTGTGGCACATTCTGATGTTGTGGATACAAAGGCAACGTGGTTAAGCGCTACTTTGCCGAGTACGCCGCCATACAGGCCGATCTTACGTACGACTTTGCTAATGGCACCACCACCATCCACCACGATTGGGTGGAGCCATGGCGCGTTACACTGGTGGATACCGGGTTCGATACCATGACGGCGGGACGTCTCAAGCGAGTACGTGAGTACATTGGCAAGGAAACGTTCTGCCTGACGTACGACGATGGCGTGAGCGACATTGACATTCGCGCGTTCATCGCTCACCATCATGCGCAAGGGTGCCATGCTACGCTCACCGCTGTGCAACCACTCGGACGCTTCGGTACGTTTACATTGACGCCCGGCGATGACACGATCCGCCACGTCCGCGAAAAGCCCAACGACGGCCCGGCGTAGATTAACGGCGGGTTCTTTGTGCTGGAGCCCGAGGTGTTCGATTACATCGAGGGCGATGATACGGTGTGGGAGCAGGAGCCGCTCATCGGCCTCGCGGGCGACGGTGAACTGGCTGCCTATCGCCACACGGGGTTCTGGCAGCCGATCGATACGCTGCACGACTGCCAGCATCTGAATGCGCTCTGGAAACAGGGCAAAGCGCCCTGGTGCGTATGGAGACCGCGCACACACCCAAGGGCGCTACCCATGGTGCACAGACGCACACGGGCTCATCCGTTTTTACATGATACCTCCAAAGCGGGATAGGCAGTCGGCTGTGTATCATAGCAGAGCAACTACTCCGCATCCGCAGTCCGAAGCAGTTCACGCGCGGCCTGCAGCGAACCATCGTGCGGCGCCGCATCCAGGTCGAGCAGGTGGGTCATCAGCGGGTATAGATCTACAAAGTCGAGCGTATCGACCTGCATGCCAGCCTCAAACGCTGGACCGTTGGCAATCAGGAAGGTCTGCATGTCGGGCGTCGACGGCACGTAGCCGTGCGTGGCGCCGCTGAGCCCGTCGGGGTTGTCCTCAAGGTACGATGTGGTGGTGAGTGACCATCCGGGGTCAGCGATTGCAATGATTTCAGGGATGCGCGGGTGGTCGCGAAAGTGCAACGCCTCGGGCACCTCGCTGCGATGATAGGCGCTCACCCGGTCGAGTGCATCAAGCGTATCAATGATCGGCTGCGGATCCACGCCCTCGCGCGGATTCATCATGCCGACCGGTGTGTAATCGACGATCTGCACGTCATCGAGATTGATGTGCTCGTCGACCACCACGGCGCGTTCCCGCGAGGTCTCCACCATGCCATGATCGCCCGTAATGAACAGGTTCACGTCCATGTCGCGCGCATCCAGCCCGTCGATCAGGCGCTGCACGTAGCCGTCTACCGATTGCATAGCTTCGGCGACCTCATCGGATTCGGGACCGTGGCGGTGTCCCTCTGTATCCACCGTGCTAAAGTAGAGCGTCAGGAACGACGGGCGTTCGGCATCGGGCCGGTCGAGCCAGTCGAGCACGGTATCTACGCGCTCGGGGCCGGGCGTGTCGTCGCTGTAGGGCAGCCAGTACGAAGGCCGCGTGCCGTCGATCTCGGCTTCGGAACCGGGCCAGAAGTAGGTACCGGCCCGCATCCCCTGCTGCTCGGCTGTCACCCAAATCGGCTCGCCGTCGTCCCACCAGTCGCCGTTGGTTACCGCTTCCGTATTCCCCAGGCTAAACGAGGCATCCATCTCGGGGTCGTACATGCTGTTGGCGACAATGCCATGATGGCCCGGATGCAGACCCGTCACGAGCGTATAGTGATTCGGGAAGGTCTTCGTCGGAAACGACGGCATAAACCGTTCTACAGACGCCGATGCATTCCGCAGCGAGTCGAGCGTCGGCGCGTCGTGCAGCTCCAGGTAATCATGGCGCAGCCCGTCGATCGAGAGGAGCAGCACCGGCACCTCGGCAGGGGCCTGCACGCGATTGGGCGTAGCATCCGGCAGATCGCCCGGCTTCTCGCATCCCCCCAGCAGCCCAACGCCAAGAAGAGAAAGGACGAGCACACTAATCCAGGCAGGCGGTTTGCTTGATAAGCTGGTGTTCATAGGATCTTGGGAATACGGGAGATACGTCGATGCTTATGGGTTGGTAGCAGCTTCAGGGGTGCAGTAGGCAGCGGTGGAAGCCTGGTCTTCGACGCGAATGGTAGCGCCTTCGGGCACCACAAATTCGCTGAACCCAACGGGCTGCCCGGGGCGGCCCCAGTCGTAGGTGTAGCCCAGCCCCGTAAACGGATAGCCGCCCGGCTGATGCGAGAACGCAAACTGCTCATCCAGCCATTCGGTGTGCTCCGGAGCCACGCGCACCCGACTCGCAGGCTGTGGCGCCGTAGCCGTGCACTGCCGGTCGGTGATTTCGGGGTCGGGGCACGGACGAAACAGGTCCTCGGTCGATGCCCAGAACGTCACGAACTGCGTGTATCCGGCATAGGGCGGCAGGCCCAGGCGCTGCTCCAGGCGGCGCTCGTGGTGTTCGGGCGGCAGATCCCGACAGAACTGCTGCACCGCAGGCGTGAGCGTGACCCACACATCGCCGGCAAGCGTGAGCGTGTCGCCATCGGACGAAGGCGTGCGGGCTCCCGGCAAGGGTGCGTCGTCGGTCCAGGTGGTGACCTGCACCCAGCGCGTGCTGTCGCCATCGACCTGCCAGCGGAGCGTGTCGTTATGGGGCGCAACGGGGGTGAGCGTCTGCACCACGGAGTCGGCTCCCAACTGAGCAGCGTGCCAGATGGCGCGCTCGTAGGCAATGACCAGCGTGCTGGAATCGGCCCGTACGAGCCCGGGAGTCTCTTCTATCGGGGCGCTCCCTGTGCTGCATCCCCCCAGCCCCATACCGATAATAAGCAGCCCGCTAACTACGAATGCAGCGTGCCCGGGCAGGGAGCGGAGAGCGACAAACAGCACGTGTACACGGCTCATGAGAGAGCGCTCAAGCAGTTAGCGTCCGATAAGAAGGTACAGAATCGCACCAAGGAGCGGCATAAAGATGATAATGAGCGCCCAGATGATCTTGTTGACGGGGCTGCGGCCGCTGGATCCCAAGAGGTCGAAGAGGGCTACCAGCGCCACAACAAGCACCAGGATAGAGATAAGCCCTCCAGCGCCCGACGTAGCGTGCTCAATGAGATTGCGTCCGCATCCGCTGAGCACAAGAAGCAGCGGCATAAGCAGGGCGAGCGGAGTCCAACGGCGTAGTGCAAAGCGAGAAATCATGGTATCTCCAGGGTTGATGAGAGAGAAGGTGCTGCGTTGTTTTCCATCCTACGAACGAGCGTGGAGAATTGATACCGCACAGACGCAGCGCCTCACGCTCAGAACCGGCTTGGGGTTTGGTGTGCGAACGCGATTCCAATGGAGTGAGGTACCGAACCGGGATCACAGATCAGAGCCCGGGCTCCAGCTTCAAATCCGGCAGGTTCGGATGTCCGTGATAATGATGCCTTTGGCGCCAATGGCGGTGAGGCGATCCATGATTTCGTTGACGCGCGACTGCTTCGCCATCGCTTTCACGGCCACCCAGCCGTCTTTGCTGAGCGGCGACACGGTGGGCGACTCGATGCCCGGTGTAATTTCGTGGGCAACGTCGAGCTCGGACTTCGGCAGGTCGTACTCGACGACAATGTACGAGCGGGCCACCAGAATCCCCTTGATGCGCTCCTGAAAATGACGGGCCGCCTCTTTGTCAGCGATCGTGCCGTTTTGCGCAATGAGCATGGCCTGCGTATCTACAATCGGGTTGCCGATCACCTTCAGGCCCGCCTCGTCGATCGTGCGTCCGGTCTGCACCACATCGGCAATCGCATCGGCCACGCCCAGTTGAATTGAGATCTCGACCGCACCGTCAAGCGGAACGACCGTGGCGTCGATACCGCGCTGCTCCAGGTCGCGCTGCACCACGTTGACGTACGAGGTGGCAATGCGGGTGTCGGACGTGAAATCGTCGGGGGTAATGTCTTGCTCTTTGGGCACCGCGTAGCAGAAGCGCGCCTTCCCAAACTCCAGCGGCATGACCTGCGTGACGTCCGCCCCGCTGTCGTGCAGCAAGTCGAGCCCGGTTACGCCCAGGTCGATAATGCCCCTGCTCACATAGGTGGCAATGTCGCGCGGACGCAAGAACACGAACTCCACGTCATGGTCGGTATCGCGCACCGAGAGTTCGCGTCCGCGACGGCGGCAGTGGTATCCAGCCTCGCTGGCCAGGGTCGCTGCACCGTCGGACAAGGCTCCTTTGTTGGGAAGAGCAATTTGAAGCATAAAACAGGGGGATGAACGAAACAGAAAGTGAGCACGTAAGC
Organism: Longimonas sp.; assembly: GCF_046498435.1. Lineage (NCBI taxonomy): Bacteria > Pseudomonadati > Rhodothermota > Rhodothermia > Rhodothermales > Salisaetaceae > Longimonas > Longimonas sp. Next base: position 4,907 of record NZ_JAWOAR010000323.1, read on the forward strand.
GGGATACAGGGCACTGCTACAGGTGGCGGTATACGTCGTCGAGGTCGAGGTCGCATGCCAGCATCATCACCTGCACGTGGTAGAGCAGTTGCGCGATCTCTTCGGCAGTGCGCTCGCGCCCTTCGTGTTCGGCAGCCATCCACACCTCGCCCGCCTCTTCGAGCACCTTTTTTCCGATGGCATGGGGGCCCTCGGCTACGCGGGTCACGGTGCCCGATTCAGGGTCATTCGTTTCGACTTTCGCCGACAGTTCGGCAAACAGCTCTTCGAATCGCTTCATGCGGGATGGAATGCAGGTGGGAGGACCGCCGAAAATATCCGTGCTGTTGTACCACACCAGCAGGCGGGCGTTGCATCACGAAATGATCATGCCCCATTATGCGTCTCGAATTTTTTGTTGGATGCTGATCTGCCCCTCCCCCGCACCCCCTTTCACAGAATTGATGCAGATGCGGCAGGCAGCGGCGGGGCAGAGCCCCTAAAAAGTGCGTCGCATAGCGGGTACGTGTTTAACACAGGAAGAAACAGGTACAAGCGCGCCGCCCGAAGCCGCTCCCCTGGAGAGGGGAGCTGTCGCGCAGCGACTGAGGGGTGGATCTGAAGCAGCACTTCATGTGGAGGTGCCTAGGCATGTGCGGGTTTGTCTCACGATGGTCATTGCTCTGCCTCGTGACGCAAATGATTAGGGGCTCTGCCCCGTAGTCTTACCGCTCTGCCTGATAGCCCTTATGGATTTTACAGGGCTTCTCTCGCCCCACCTTTCACAGAATCGATGCAGATGCAGTAGGGCGACTGCTGGAAACTCTCGCGTATGTTTTGTATGATGCTCATCTCCTGTTCACCCTATGTTGCGTGCAACCCATCAAATCGCATGAAAACGGACGTCCTTTCGCTCCACTCCCCCCGCACGTCATGGTTCGACCGGCTACGCGCCGACGACGCCTCCATGGCGCTGCAAGCCGCTGGCATCACAGGCTTTGCCCTGCTCACCGCCTTCGCCGCCGACGCCAACGTGCGCCTCTACCTGTGGGAGGTCCCCATCACACTGCAAACCCTGATGGTGTACGCCAGCGGGCTCTTCCTGGGCGCACGCAACGGCATGCTTGCCCAGCTGCTGTACGTAGCGCTCGGCATGTTCGTCCCCGTTTACGCGGGCGATGGCACCGGCGTGGCGTATCTGCTGGGCCTGGCCTCGGGCGGATACATTCTGTCGTACCCGGTCGCGGCGTTCGTCACCGGAGCGCTCACGGAGCGGTGGAATACGCTTGTAGGCAGCACCCTGTCGATGCTTGTAGGCGCAGCGATTATCTTCACGGCCGGCGTAACGTGGCTGCACTACGTGGCCGACCACGCCACCTGGATGGAGTCCATCGACAAAGGTTTCCTGCGCTTCCTCTGGATCGACCTCGCCAAGATCGGTGTGCTCGGCGTGCTGTTTGGCGGATTCCGATTTGCCACTGGCTCCGATACCGATGCCCAAAACTGACGTGTAAGCCATCCGGCGTGCCGCTTTGGTGCCGGAACTGCACGGTTTACCCCCTGGTTCGACCGTCTGCGTGCATCATGCCATGCAGACGGTCGATTGCGTTATGAGACCTTTTTTTGTTGGATGCGGCGTGTTTGTTCTTGCAGCTACGCTTCTGCTTGGGCTCCGCACGGCCCCTGCTTCTGCCCAGGCACCGCCTGCTCCTGAAACCGGCACGTCTATCCTGGACGATTCCTTCGTGCGCGAGCAGGGAAAGCGGGGCCTCGACTCGCTCTACAACATGGCGTTCGATGATGCAGAGGCCATCTTCGACCGCATTGAGGCGCGCCATCCCGACCATCCCGTGGGGCCGTTCCTGAATGGACTCAACGTGTGGTGGCGCATCTTGCCGGATCTCGAAAACACCGCGCACGACGACGACTTCTACCGGCACATGGAAGCCACCGTGAGCCGCGCCGATGCGCTCCTTGCGGAGGACAGCGATCACTTCGATGCTACATTCTTCAAAGGCATCGCGTTGGCCCTGCAGGCTCGTCTGAAATCCAACCGCGGTGAGTGGGTCGGAGCGGTGCGCCGAGGACGACGCGCCATTGGCTATGTGCGCGAGGCGCGCGACCAGGCTCCGCACATCGAGGACTTTGCCTTTGGGCGCGGCATGTACGACTACTACGCCGCCATCATCCCCGAAGAGTATAACGCCGCCCGCATGGTCATGTGGATGCTGCCCGACGGCGACCGCGAAGGGGGCCTGCAGATGATTCACCGCGCTGCCGAAGAAGGGTGGTACATTCAATCAGAGGCGCGCTACTTTCTTGCACAGATCTATGCGCTCTACGAAGACGACTACCCCGAAGCCCAGAAGCACATGGCATGGCTGCGTGAGGAGCATCCGCACAACGCGTATTTCCACGCATACGCAGCGCGCTTGCACAGCCGACAGGGCCACTTGCGGCAGGCGCGCGATGTCTACGCCGAGGTCGCCGAGCGTCACGAGGACGGATGGACGGGCTACAACACGCCCATTGCGCAAGAGGCCTACTTCCAACTGGCCCGCGAACGTTTCATTCAAGACGACTACGAAGCGGCACTGCGCCACCTGGCACACATCGAATCGCTGGATGCGAGCGACGATGTCGAAGATCGCAAGTATGTGGTCCTTGGACGACTCTACCAGGGCATGATCTACGACGCCACCGACCGGCGCAACCAGGCGATGAATCGTTATCGGATCGTGCTCAGCATGGACGATCATAACAACAGCCACGAACGCGCCGAGCGGTATCTCGATGAGCCGTACGGCTCGTAGCGCTCTGTGACCGCCCCGCGCACACGAGGCGCGCTGCCTACTGCTCTGTCACAGGTCAATCTTGGGGTAGTCGCGCACCTCTCTTACATGCTGTCATCTTGAGCGAAGCAACTGCGCCTAGCAGGCATTGGGGGCAGAATGGTCAAGTTTCTGGCGAAGCAGTTCCAGCGTTGGCTGGGGCAGCGGCACGTAACGGTCACGGGAACCCTTGC
>NZ_JAWOAR010000347.1:0-12579 GCF_046498435.1 Longimonas sp.
CGCATGCGTGACCTGCTCGAACCGCTGCGGTATACGAATCACGTAGGGACACGGCGCACTGTGTCCCTACGTGTTCGGGTATCTCTCGGCATCGGGTTTTTGTTGAAGCGCACCATCAAGTATGCCGGGAATACGAGATATCTCCAGTTGAAAAACGCACCATTCGAATCACCTGACACAACCCCACACACACATGCCAACTTACCAGTACCGCTGCACGAACTGCGAGCACGACTTTGCACTGAAAGCCACCGTGGCTGAGTACGACGACGGGCTTGATGCCACATGCCCGAAGTGCGGTTCAGACGAGGTGAAACGCCGCATTGGAGACATTATGATCTCCAGCGGGTCCTCCGGCGATGGCGCGCCGCGCTGCACACCCGGCGGTGGATGCTGCTGACCCGCTCCCCCTCTCCTCAATCCTCACGGTAACTCATATGGATTCGCTTACCGAACGATACGTGGCCATGTACACGCAGGGGCGCACGCGCCTCACCACATGGCTCGATGACGTCGACGATGACGACCTGTCCAGGCGCCTCCACGACGATTCCAACACGCTCGCGTGGATGCTTCAGCACATCGGAGAAGTAGAGCTGCTCTTTGCCAAAAATATCTTTGAGCACGAGATCGATGTAAAAGCTCACACGATTGGTCCGAATGCCGGGAAGCGCGAGCAGTTTGGCTCTGCACAGGATCTGCGCGCGCTGCTCGATCGCAGTGGACGCGAACTCCACGCGGCAATCGCTGCGCAAGATGACGACGCCTGGACCCGTGAGGTGACGGCTGATTTCGGCACGCTGCCTTTGCAAGAGGCACTCGCACGCATCATCACCCACACGTCCTACCACGCCGGGCAGGCGCATCTGACGCTGAAGTACGGGGCGGCGTGATGCCGTAGATGTGGCTTGCACCTGCTGCAACAAGACCGGCGTGTGAATATAAAATCAACATGCATTTTTTGTCATTCCGGATGCGCCCAATCATGTCACAGCAAGCAACAGAATCGTTCAACATGCGCCTGACGCCCGCGCAGAAGGCCAAGATCAAGCGCCTGGCTGAGCGCAAGGGCAGCACGCAGAAGGAGGCCGTGCTGGCTGCCGTTGAGCACGAACTTGCCACAGCAACGGATGAGGAAGCAGGCGCCATCGAGCCGCAGCCAGGTTCGGTGTTAGAGCTTGCGCAGGACCTATGCGGTTCTGTGGAAGGACCCAGGGATCTCTCGACCAATCCGAAATACATGGAGGATTATGGCAAAGACTGACGTGCTCATTGACGCCGGGCCGCTTATAGCCTTCTTTGACCGGCGGGATCAGCACCATGCCTGGACCAAAACGCAGATGGCTCACCTCACTACACCCCTCTACGCGTGTGAGGCCGTGCTCTCGGAGGCGTTTCACCTGCTTGAGCATGTGCCTGGAGGAACCCAGCAGCTCATTCGTTTCCTCGAACGCGGTGCCGTAGCTGTGCCCTTTTCCTACGCAAACCATGCAGAGCACATACACGAGATCATGAACGCCTACGCCGACCAACCCATGTCCTTCGCCGATGCCTGTCTTGTGCAAATGGCGGAGCGTCAGGCAGTCCCCACAATCTTTACGATCGATTCGGACTTTCAGGTGTATCGCAGCGTAGACGGGAGCCGCTCAATGTACTCATTCCTGGCGTGTAGCATGCGGCTGGGGCCGCGCCCGTAAGAGCAGACCCCCTACACATTTTGGGGGGCCATACACGATTATGTAGGGACATGGCGCGCCGTGTCCCTACGTTCTTGAGAAGGCAGCTTCATGCAAGGACCCACACCCCACGGATCTCCCCCCAAAACGCGTTCGTTCGAGCACACGCGTTCGTATCCACCCGAATTCAACCTGCTTTTGCTATGCCCACCTCCTTCACATCGATCAACCCCGCCACGAATACGCCGATTCGCACGTACGACGCGCACACCGACGCCGAAGTGGATGCGCGTCTGCAGCGGGCGCATGAGGCCGTGCTCATCCAGAAGTCGCGTCCGTTCGAGGAGCGTGCGGTGCGGCTGCACGCCCTGGCCGATGCGTTGGAATCGCGATCGGACGAGTGGGGCGCGCTCATGACGCGTGAGATGGGCAAGCCGCTTAGTCAGGCCAAAGGCGAGGCTGAGAAGTGCGCGTGGGTCTGCCGGCACTATGCCGAGCACGGCGCCGACATCCTATCGCACAAGACGGTGGAGACCGATGCGCAGCGCTCGTACGTGCGCTACGAGCCGCTGGGGACGGTGCTGGCGATTATGCCGTGGAATTACCCGTTCTGGCAGGCGTTCCGGTTCGGTGCGCCGGCGCTCATGGCAGGCAACACCATGCTCTTGAAACACGCCCCCAACACGATGGGCTGTGCCGAAGCCATCGAGCAACTCTGCGTAGAGGCTGGATTCGACAGCGGTGAGGTGCAGACGCTTCGCATCGACGAGGACACCGTAAGTTCGTGCATCGCCGATCGGCGTGTGCAGGCGGTTACGCTCACCGGCAGCGTAGGGGCAGGCAAGGCGGTGGCACAGCAAGCCGCCGCACAGGTTAAGCCCACCGTGCTCGAACTGGGCGGCTCCGACCCCTTCATTGTTTTGGCGGATGCGGATCTGGATGCCGCAGTGGAAACAGCGGTGCAGGCGCGCATGCAGAACAACGGGCAGAGCTGCATCGCGGCGAAACGGTTCATCGTGGAAGCCTCTATTGCAGATGCGTTCACCGAGCGCGTCGCGGAGGCCGTTGAGGCACTCACCGTAGGCGACCCGACCGACCCGGCCACCGACATCGGCCCAATGGCGCGCGCCGATCTACGCGACACGGTCCGCCGCCAGGTCGACCGCGCAGTGAATGAAGGAGCCACCATCGCCGCCGAAGCGGCGGTGCCTGCCCATGCCGAGGGCTTTTACATGCCACCCACTGTGCTTACCGATGTAGTGCCGGGTAGCGTGGCCTTCGTCGAAGAGATCTTTGGTCCTGTGGCGTCGATCGTCATAGCAGCAGATGCCGATGATGCCGTCGATCTGGCCAACGACACCCGGTTTGGGCTGGGCGGTGCGGTCTTCACGCAAGACGTAGAGCGCGGCGAGCAGGTCGCGCAGCAACTGGAGGTGGGCTGTGCCTTCGTGAACAGCATGGTGAAGAGCGATCCACGGCTGCCGTTTGGGGGCATCAAAGACAGCGGGTACGGACGCGAACTGGGCGCGCACGGCATCCGCGAATTTGTAAACGTGAAGACCGTTTGGGTCGCATAGTCGAGGTCGAGGCCGTCAGTTGCGGGGCGGCTTGCCCTGACGCAGGCGGCCCAGCTCCGAAAGCATCGGGTGCGTAAAGGCGGCGTGTAGGGTGCTGGCGATCCACATCCACTGGCAGCGCTCATGCAACGTAGGCAGGGAGACCTCGCTGTCGGGTAGGGGGGCTGCATGCTGCTGCAAAAAATGAAGCAGTGTATCCACCTTATCCACAGCCCGTGGCACCGAACGATTGGAAGCAGGTGCCACTGTGTAAAAATCGACCAAGGCGCGGTACTGTCTACGCAACTCGTGCACCGAGCGGGCGCTGGTAAGCTCTTTCCATAGAGCCGGCATCAATGCCGCATCTAACGCCATGACATTTTCCAGCACCTGGTGTACGCCAGGATGCGTGATGGGGTGCAACGCATCGGGAATCAGGCGTCTCCAGCGGCGGGCTTGTTCGGGCGGAGCCTTGGCAATAAGGTGCTCTTCAACAGTCGTCATTATGACAAAGCAGGTCAATGGAAAGAGCTACGGGTTCACGAGGCGATGCATAGCCTCTGTAGGATAAGCAACATAGCCGCTACATCGATCCGGTGCTTGTCCACATGTCCCGAATGTTTTTCCATATGTGTCAACATGTGTGCAACAGGCCATCAAGCGTTGCATGATACCGTACATGGCTTGCTATTCGTCGGGGATCTTCCATAGCTGCATAGCTTGTGCCGACCACTGTTGGCACCGGCGGTGCCAGGTCCTGGGATTCATCGTACAACCTCACATCGGCGTATCGGCTCGAAAACCAGTGATTGCAACGAACAAAAAGAAGAAATGTAGGTATCGCACTTGTGCAGCATCGTCTACTGCAATGCTCCCCCTGTTACGTTCTGGAATCTTGAGGTGACCCGCTTATGCGCGCATTCTTTTCCTTGCTTTGCTTAGTGCTCATGCTTAGCGTGATGCAGCCTGCCCAGGCGCAGTTGCGCGACACGTCGAACGCACCGGCTCCTGCCGCGCTCTACGACGAAAGCTCTACGGCGGGCAACCTGCTCAACACGCTGTTTAGCGACGATCACTTCCGCATGTCGCACGCGTATGAAATGTCAATGTCGAGCTTTGGCGGCAATACGTCATCGCTGGGCATGTACACCAACTCCATGATGTGGCAGTTTAATGAGCAGTGGGCAGCCCGTGTTGACGTGAGCTTGTCGCATTCCCCGTTTGGCGGCAACAGCGCTTTCAACAACGACCAAGACGCACGCGTCTTCCTGCGCAATGCCGAGGTGGCGTATCGCCCCTCCGAAAACATGGAGTTTCGCTTCCAGATGCGTCAGAGCCCACACGGTCCCTACATGAGCCCCTATGGCAACTCGTACGGTCATCGCGCTGGCATGGGTATGATGCCGCGCACGAGCAGCAACAACCTCTTCTGGCGCAACTAACACCGCGCTTTCACTTGGTTCAACGAGACCCGCATGAGTTGGACGTCGACGCGCGCTAAAGATGTGGCGCTGAACGTAGGACTGGCGTTTTTGGGCCTGATGTGCGCGGCGCTTGTGTATGGCCTGGTAGCACAGCCCGGCGGCACCCCCAACACCAACCCCGACCGCGCAGCCTCCTCAAACGAACTGGTGGGCACGGTCATTCAGGTGGAAGTACGAAACGCCGCCGGCGCCGATGGGCTCGCCGCCACCGTCATGACCTATCTACGCGACGAGGGGTTCGATGTCGTTGACGTCGGCAACCACGATGCCTTCGACGTTGAGCATACCCAGGTCATCGATCGCATTGGCGATGCTGAATCGGCCCGGCGCGTAGCCCAGGCCCTCGGTGTCGAAGAAGAGCACATACATCAAGACATCCAGCCCGACCTATACCTCGATGCGTCCGTGCTCATTGGGCACGACTACGCCCGCCTGACGCCGTTTCAGGAGACCGAGTAAGGACACTGCGCTTAGGAGCTGCGCAGCACTGCTTCGTAGCAACGTGCTCCCTGCATCCCCCAAAGAGCTTCGCCTTTTCCATTCCTATTGTTTTTTCGCTTGCATGGCTACCTCCGAAACGTCTGCTTCCACCGAAGCGCCCACCCGGCGCCCCCCGCGTAATCCCGGCTACCTGATCGCAGCACACGCTGTTGATGCAATGGCCGAGAAGCAAGCCACTGATATCGTTGTGCTTGACCTGCGCTCCATTGCGGCCATGGCTGACTTCTTTGTGATCAGCACAGGGGGCTCCGATGTGCAAATCCGGGCCATTGCGAACGAGGTGATTGACCACATCAAGCAGACGTGCGACGAGCGCCCCTGGCAACGCGAAGGCACCGAAGCGCTGGAATGGGTCGTGCTCGATTATGTGGACGTTGTCGTGCATATCCTCAACAAAGAGAAGCGCGCCCACTACAACATTGAGCGCCTCTGGGGGGATGCAGAGCGCGCCGACGTTCCGGAAGAAGGCGACGCCTCAGATGTTGCTCTGCTGCAATCGTTGCTCCAGGGCACCCAAACGGATGCTGCCGAAACGGGCGCCACAGATCCTGCTTAACCGAATCTTGCGAACTCCATTTGAGGGGGCCATCCGCCCGTGGTCGTTGTAGGCTCCCCGTTCGCATCCCTCTGTTTCGACCTGCGAGTTGCATACCCACCAAGCCCTAAACGCTGCATGACTGTTCGCCTCTTTCTCGGACTCGGTGCACTCCTGGCTGGACTCGCGGTGGCGCTGGGTGCGTTTGGAGCGCATGGCCTTGAATCGCGCGTCACGCCCGACCGGGTCGACACGTTTAATACAGGCGTGCAGTATCAGATGTACCACGCCTTGGCGCTACTGGCTGCTGGGGGACTGCTGGCTGCGGGGGCGCCGTCTGGTCCGGTATTTTGGGCAGGAGCCAGCTTCCTTGTGGGCACTTTCTTCTTTTCGGGCAGCCTGTATCTGCTCGTGCTTACAGACACCCCGGTGCTTGGTGCTGTAGCTCCTATCGGGGGTGTGGCATTCATTGTGGGGTGGGGTCTGCTGGCATGGGCTATATTTTCGTGGTCTCCCCCCGATCTCGTAAGTCCATGAAAATCATTGCTTTCTATCTTGACATGGGCCGCTCTCTGCATGGATGGGTGCTGTGCTTACTCGGCATCGGGCTGATGGTCAGCCTGGTCGGGATAGCGCTCGGACCTGCTTCCTATGCCCAATCTGCAAACGGCTCGTCGGGTGATGATGCTGATGCGGGCACGACCTATTTTCATCGGGCTGCTCAGCACTACCTGGCCAACGACATGGCTGAGGCCCGTGCAACCGTTGAAGCGGGGCTGGAGGTGAATCCCGACCACGCGAAACTGCAGGCCCTGCGTGAACAGATCGAGTCTCTGCCGCCTGACCCAAACGAGGCCGAGGGCGGTACCGAAGGCAATAGCTCCAACGAAGGCGACGGTGAATCGGGCGAGGCACCGGGCAACGAAGATCCAGAATCAGAGTCTGATGCGCCGGATGACCCGTCCGCCGACGCGCCAAATGAGGCAGACACACCGCCGGACGACCCACCGTCCGACACCGATTCAGGCGATGCCGATGCAGGCGACGCGGGGGCCGGGAGCGCGGAGCCCTCTACGCCCGCTCCGAATCCGTCGGATTCATCGGACGCCTCTACCTCCAACGAAATGCCGCCGCACGCAGATGGGACGCCGATGGATGCCCAAGATCTGCCCGAATCGTCGGCATCCCCTTCCGAATCCCCCCTGCCCGAATCGTCCCTGACCCGCGAGCAAGCCGAGCAACTGCTCCAGCTGGTGGCGGCCCAAGATCAGCCGCTTATGCACGCGATGCAGACCTTCGAGACCGCACGCACGTCGGGGCGCGACTGGTAGTGGCGTGTAACCCCATCGTGTGCCTGTCGTATAGACTGTAGCGTCTGCTGGCGCATTTCGTTTTGCTCATCATGCTGCACTGCCATGCCTGCACGCTCTGTGCTGCTTGCTGTGTTTTTTGCCGTTGTGGCCACAATGCCGAGTGCAGGGCAGTCGGTACAGGTGGATGCAGAGGTGGATGCCTACACCATTGGATCGGAGGATCGCCTCACGTATTCTCTACGCGTTCAGGGAGCCGCCCTCGAAGACATCAACACGCCCGATCCGCCCGCAACCTCAAATCTGGTGCTGGTAGATGCAACCCCAGCTACCGAGCAATACGGCACCTCACAAAATGGGCAGACGGAGCGTGTAGTCACCTTTTCGTGGCGGTATCGTCCCATGCGGTTTGGCGCAGCCACGCTGGAGCCGGTGTCGGTGCGCATTGGCGGGCAAACGGTGACCACCAGCCCCATTGAGGTGGAGGTGGTGCCGCAATCGGAACGCACGGGGCCGCCCCCCTCGGGGGCCCCGCACGCACGGTCCGACACGGCCGCGCCCCCCGATGCCGAGTCGCTCATCAGCGAGGATGACCTGTTTATCGACGTGACCCCCACCGAAACAACGGCTTTCGTGGGCGAACAGGTGAGTGTGGAATATCGGCTGTACTTTCGGCCTGGCATTCGGCTCCGGCAAAGCCGCCTGGCCGAGGCGTGGGAAGCCCCCGGCTTTTGGCGCGAAGAACTGGAAGTGGAAGAGCCGCCTCGTCCCGACGACCCCGAGGCCGCGTATCGGTACATCGTGATTAAACGGGTCGCCACTTTTCCAACTCGCACGGGCTCGCTTCAGATCAATCCACTGCGCGTACAGACCGAAGCCACCCCGGGGCTTGGAATGGCGTCATCAGACCAGATTATGCCGATGCAACGCACCTTTGAAGACGTCCTGCTGTCGTCGGGGCCTGTGTCGGTGACGGCGGAGCCCGTGCCCGACGACACAGCCCCCCCGTCGTTTGACGGAGCAGTGGGCACGTTCAGGTGGCACCGCAGCAACATCCCCGATCAGGTTGAGGTGGGCGAGGCGCTTATGATGTCGATAACAGTGGGGGGCACGGGCAACCTGTATGCGATTGAGCCGCCTGCGCTCGACCTTTCCGATCATGTGGATGTGTTTGCACCCCGCGTAGACACTGACTTCGACCGCACCGCCTCGCGCCTGCATGGCACACGCACGTTCACGTACACGATTGTGCCGCGCGCGGCCGAAGACATTACGATTCCCGCGCTCACGTGGAGTCATTTCGATCCCGACACGGAATCGTTTGTGACGCATGAGACAGAGGACGCATCGGTCCGCGTGGTGCCCCGCACCGATGATACCGGTCCCCCCGAGGCCAGTCGCGAAACGGTATCCTCTGCCGACGAGGCCGAGCCATCGTCGGACTGGGGCGCCTGGGGCGGATTGGCGCTCCTTCTTGGCGGTGGACTCGGCCTGGGCATCGTGGGGGTGTGGGCATACCAGCAGTGGGGGGCCGCGTTGGTAGCCGGCGTGCGCCGTTCGTCTGATGCTGACACGACATCGACAGATGGTACTTCCGATCGGGCCGCAGCGTCCAGTCCCCAAACTGCCGACAATGACCGCGCGGCCACGCCTGCAATGCGCAAGGCCCAGATGCATCTTGACACTGCCCACCATGCCCTCCGCACGGGCGCATCCGCCGATTTCTACCGGGCGCTGGAGCGAGCCGTCGTGGGTGTTGTGGCAACACGCCTGAACCGCTCGCCAAACGGATTGGCGCGCCGCGAGCTATTTCAGGTGCTCGAGGCACGGGGAATTGACCGCCCGGTGCGCGAAACGACCCAAGAACTGCTGCGTGCCTGCGACCAGGCCCGGTTTAGTCCGTCTACACCCTCGCACGACTCGCAACTGGCTGCTCTCGATGCTGCACACACATTAATCTTGCATCTGGATGCAGCACTTCCCTCGCCTTCTAAAGAAGCCAGCATTTAAAAAGCTGGTTGGCAAACCGTTGGTAGTGAATCGTGTGACAGGACGGTTCCGCATCATGGTTTGGTGGGATGCATTTGTCGGGTGCACTTTTCGTCGGAATGTGACGATTGAGCATGGCATCTGCCTTGGCCACATCCTACCCTATAAGGCGGACGGTGTTGGAAGCGCCGCATTGCACTCACCCATTTGATTGAAGGAGGACTGCGTTTCATGGAACCTCATATCGTAGATCGTACGCGCAATGCTGGATGGATCGAAGTCGTGTGCGGGTCCATGTTCAGTGGCAAAACCGAAGAACTGATTCGTCGGCTGCGACGTGCGCGCATCGCTCGGCAAGAAACCATTGCGTTCAAGCCGGCCCTCGACACGCGCTACAGCGATGACGAAGTGGTCTCGCACGACGAAACGGCGCTGCCCACGGTGCCGGTGGAGTCTGCCGCTTCGATGATCCGCCAGGCTGATGGGGCCGATGTCGTTGGCATTGACGAAGCTCAGTTCTTCGGCAACGACCTGGTCGAGGCCTGCCAGACGCTGGCAGCACGCGGGATGCGCGTGGTGGTAGCCGGGCTCGACCAGGACTACAAAGGCCAGCCTTTTGAGCCCATTCCGCAGCTTATGGCGATTGCCGAGCACGTCACCAAGCTGCACGCCATCTGTGTGCAGTGCGGCGCGCCCGCGAACCACTCACAGCGCATTGTGCCGGGCAACGACCGCGTGCTCTTAGGAGCCACCGAAGCCTACGAGCCGCGCTGCCGCGACTGCTTTCAGCCGGGCGATGTGCCCGAATCTACCGCCCCCAGTTCTGCTGCCCCGGTCACGTCGTCGGCCTCGCCCGAGGGTGGGGAGTAGCGCTCAGCGCCCCTTCACCCGCCACAGCAGCCACAGCCCCAACAGCACGGCAGGAAGGCTCAAGAGCTGCCCCATGTCGATGGGAAGGACCTCCACCAGGTCGGATACCGGCGCTTTGAAGAACTCCAATCCGAAGCGGGCGGTGAATACGAGGACGAGAAAAAGCCCCGATAGGAGGCCATGCTGCGCCTCCCCCTGTTGAGCCCGTTTGAGTACATACAGCCGGTAGACGAGAAAGAGCGTAACAAAGATCAGCCCGTAGGCCAGCGCCTCATACAACTGTACGGGGTGACGGGGCACCGCATCCACCTGCTCAAAGACAAATGCCCACGGCACATCGGCAGGCAGCCCGTAGAGCTCCGAGTTGAACACGTTGCCGATGCGAATGAACATGCCTGCGAGGATAGTGGGCACCACTACCCGGTCGGTGATCCACAGGAACGGCTGATCGCGACGCGAGCGTGCGTACAGGTACAGCGCGATGATAATGCCGATGCCCCCACCATGGCTGGCGAGTCCGCCCTGGTGGACGTAGAAGATTTCGATGGGGTTGAGCACGTAGTACGTCAGGTTGTAGAACACGATGTGCCCGAGCCGCGCCCCAATGACCGCGCCGCCAATCACGTAGAAAAAAAGAGGCTCCAGATCGCGCAGCGGCTTATCCTCCCACACAAACATACGCTGCACGATGAGGTAGCCCAGGAAAAAACCTGTGGTAAAGAGCAGGCCATACCAGTGCACCTGAACAGGTCCCAGATCGAACAGCACGGGATCCACGTTCCATTCGATGTGAAGAAGGGGTGGCATAGTGCAGTATGTCAGTTCAACAATAGCGGCGGTGTCCCGAACGGAAACACGAGACCTACGCGTTCCTGAACATAGTTCATATTCTGCTGGATCGGCTTCGGGTTAAGCGGAATCCAGATCGTACCGCCGCATCAACATGGCATTGATGGCAACGATGACGGTGGAGGCACTCATCAGAACGGCTCCCACCGCTGGAGACAGGAGGATCCCAAGCGGAAAGGCGACCCCCGCGGCCAGAGGCAATGCGATGGCGTTGTAGCCCGTAGCCCAGAACAGATTCTGGATCATCTTGCGATAGGTAAGCCCCGAGAGCCGCAGCACGCGCGTCACATCTTGCGGATCGTCCTCAACGAGCACAAGATCCGCCGACTCGATCGCCACGTTCGTTCCCGCGCCAATTGCAATGCCCAGATTTGCCTGTGCAAGCGCCGGAGCGTCGTTGATGCCATCGCCCACAAAGGCCACCTGCTGCCCGTTTTCCTGCAACCCTTGTACGATATCGGATTTGTCGCCAGGCAGCACGCGGGCGTGGTACTGCTCGATACCCAGCTCAGCGGCCACCGTCTGGGCCACCGCCTTCGCATCGCCTGTAATCATGACGGATTCGACGCCCATCTCGCGGAGCGCATCCACCGCAGCTTTTGCACTCGGACGCACCTGGTCGGCCAGCGCGATGAGTGCCAGGACCTCGTGTTCGTCCATGAGCGCGACGACGCTTTCGCCCCGCTCGTTCGCAGCGTCGTAGGACGACTGAAGCGCATCCGGAAAATCTATGTCGAATGCCTTGCGCCACTCCAGTTGGCCGATCCGGTAGGTCCGGTCCTGAACCCGTCCGGTTACCCCCTTGCCCGCGGTGACCTCGAAGTTGTCGACAGCAGGCACGTCCACATTGTGCTCGCGTGCCGCCGTGACAATCGCTTCGGCGAGGTGATGCTCGGACCGGTTCTCCAGCGCCGCAGCCAGTTTGAGCGCCTCGTCTTCGCCGAGTCCGTTCGCGTGCACAGACTGCACCACGTGCTCGCCCTTCGTGAGCGTGCCGGTTTTGTCGAAGCACACCACGTCGATGGCGCGCGCCCGCTCGAAGGCCTCGCGGTTCCGCACGAGAATGCCGTTCTTGGCAGACATCGAGGTGGCGTTGACGACCACAAGTGGAATCGCGAGTCCCAACGCATGTGGGCACGCCATGACGAGCACCGTCACGGTGCGCACAATCGCAAAGTTGAGCTCGTACCCGATGGCCCACCACGTGGCAAAGGTGGCCATGCCTGCGCCTACAGCAACGAGAGTGAGCCAGAAAGCCGCGCGGTCGGCCAGGTTCTGGAACCGGCTGCGCGACGCTTGCGCTTCCTCTACCAGCCGCTGCACCTGACTGAGCGTGGTATCGCCGCCGGTGCGCTTGACCTCGACCGTAAGCGCGCCTTCGCCGTTCACGCCGCCTGCCACGACCTCGTCGACCTTTTCCTTCGGCACCGGTTTCGACTCGCCTGTCAGGAACGCCTCGTTCACGCTCGACGCACCATTGACCACGTCGCCGTCGGCAGGAACCTGATCGCCGGGGCGGACGAGGATGCGGTCGCCTTCGCTGAGTTCATGAACAGGCACCTCCTCGGTCTCGCCATTGCCTGTCAGGCGGCGGGCGGTGTTGGGCACCAGTTCGGCCAGATGCTCCAGCGCCTTACCGGCGCCCTGCACCGAGGCCATCTCGACCCAGTGCCCCAGCAGCATGATGACGATGAGCGTGGCCAGCTCCCAGTACAGCGCCATGCCAGGGAATCCGGCTGTAACGGCCAGGCTGTACCCGTACGCCACGGTAATGGCCAGCGAGATGAGCGTCATCATGCCCGGCTGACG